>CAZHKB010000144.1:0-7175 GCA_964533405.1 uncultured Phycisphaeraceae bacterium
GTCAGGGGGTGGGCGGGCGGGCGGGGGCCGGGTCCGCGACGTCCAGCAGGGGGATGGCGTTGTCCACGTTCTCGATGGTCTGGCGGAACGAGGCCAGATGGTCTTGGATGGCTCGCAGGGAGGCCTGGATTGCCGCCATGGTCGCGGTGTCCTGCCGCATGGCGGCCAGGTGCTGGTTGGTCTGGTTGATCGCGGCCAGGCGGTTGTCGAGCACGTCGGCGACGCGCGCGACCTCGGCCTTGACCAATCCCAGCTCGGCGTGGGTGCGGTCGATCGAGGCGCCGGTCGCGGCGATGCGGTTGTCAATGTCGCGGAACACGCAGCCGGGAAGCAGCAGAACGGCGACCAGCGCCAGGCACGCGGGGGGCGGGTTGCTCATCGCCCATCATTGTCCGCGAGATGCCGTTTCCGGTGATGGTGAGCCCGATTTCACCAATGCGAAGGCCTCGCGTAGGCGGTGCGAGGGCTTCACGGGCGGTCGGATTTCGAGGGAAGCGGGCGGTGGGGGTGGTGGGGGAGGCGTGGGGGTCTCGGCCGTCGCGACTTCGATGGCGGTTCGCAGACGCTCGGAGGGTGAGGGGCGCGCGGGCAACGGTTCTGCGGCGTCGGTGGAATGGGGTGACGCGGAGAGAGCGGTGCGGGCTGGTCGGCTGGTGAGCAGGACCGGCTCCGAGTCCGCCGTCCTCGAAGCGGGCACGAGCGTTTCCTGTTCGCGTTCGCGGGTGGTCGAAGCCCGCGATGGCGTGGAAAGCGCGGGTCGTGCGTCCGAGGGCGAGGCGTTCTCGTGGTCTGGCCTGGCGATGATGGAGCCGTCTTCCTTGACCTGATCGAAGCGGACGGAGACTCGTTTGGAGACGCCGCGCTCTTGCATGGTGATGCCGTAGAGGCGGTCGGCGGACTGCATGGTGCGTTTGTTGTGGGTGATGACGATGAAGCGTGAGAAGTCGGTGTACTGGCGGATGGTGTTGCAGAAGCGTGCGACGTTGCCCTCGTCGAGCGCGGCGTCGACCTCGTCGAGGATGCAGAAGCAGGAGGGCTTGCTGCGGAAGATGGCCATGAGCAGGGAGATGGCGGTGAGGGTCTTCTCGCCGCCGGACAGCTGGGAGATGGAGCGGGGCTCCTTGCCCGGGGGCTTGGCGATGATCTCGACGCCGGATTCGAGCACGTCGACCTCGTCGGTCTCGACCCTCTCGCCGTTGACTTCTTTGATGAGGGGCATGAGGCGGACCTCGGCCTTGCCGCCGCCGAAGAGGCGTCGGAACATGCCGTTCTTTCCGCCGAACTCTTCCTGGACGCGGAGAAAGGTCTCCTGGAAGCGGATGCGGCTGGCGTCGTTGAGGCGGTCGATGAGCTCGCGGAGCTGGCGTCCCGCGGCGTCGAGGTCGGCGACCTGCTTGATGAGATCGTCGTTGCGGGCGGCGAGGGTGAGTTCTTCCTCGATGGAGTCGAGGTTGACGTTGCCCAGTGAACGGACCTCGGCGCGGAGGGTGTCGACGCGCTTCTGGCCCTCATCGCGGGGGACGGGGATGATGCGGAGGAAATGTCCATGGCTTGGCATGGCCATCTCCCGGGCGTCGGTCTGGCTCGCATCGTCGGCCTTGGCTTGCGATTCCTGGCGTGCGACATGGCCACCCAGAGCTGTGGCCCCGCCACCCGGGTAGGCCATGCCGCCCGTGTCCTCTGCCATCATCGCGCGGTAGTCGGCGTACTCGAAGCCCAGGTCGAGGCCGATCTCTTCGAGGGTGCGTTCTTCGAGGGCTTCGCGGCGGACCTCGCCCTCGCGGCGGGTGGTTTCGAGGGCGTTCCAGTCGCGTTCGATGGCGTCGGCGTGCTTGCGGGCGGCGATGAGGCGCTCCATGAGGGAACGCACCGCGCCGTCGGCCTCGGCGACGCGCTGGCGGACGCCGACGAGTTCGTGATCGGCGCGGGCGAGGTCGATGGCGGAGGCTTCGACGATCTGGGCGGCCTCGGCGATGCCGCGTTCGTGCTCGCCGGCGCGGGCCTGGTTGTGCTCGAGGGCGGAGGCCAGGTCGCGCTGGCGGCGGAGCGAGTCCTCGCGTGCGGCGGACAGGGAGTGGTATTCCCGGCGTGCGGCGGAGAGCTGCTCGCCCAGGCGGCCGACCTCGATCTTGACGGCGGTGAGTTGCTCGCTGGCCTCGTCCTGCTTGCGGCGGAGCACGACCAGGTCGCGGTCGAGCTGGTCGGCGGCGGTGGTCTGTTCCTCGTGGAGCCGCGACAGGCTCTCGGCGCGTGCGGAAAGGGCGGCCCGATCGGCGTCGATCTTGGAGATGCTGCCGGCGATCTGGGCGGATTCGGTCTCGAGGGCGAGGCGATCGCGTTCGAGGCGGGCGTGGTCGGAGACGGCGCGCTCGAGGCGGGTGTGCTCGCCGATCTGCTCGCGCTGGAGCGTGGCGAGGGTGGAGGCGGACTGAGCGCGGCGGGCGGAGAGCGAGGCGGCCTCTTGGTCGGCGGCTTTCAGGGAGGCGCGCTCGGCGCCGGCGCGGACGCGGAGGTCGGCGACCTCGCGCTCGAGGTTGGCCAGTTCGGCGCGGCGCTGGATCATGCCGCCGGCCTGCGAGGCCGAGAGCGGGCCGGCGGAGAGGCGCCCGTCGGGTTCGAGGCACGCTCCGCAGGCGGTGACGAAGCGGCAGCCGGCGAGTGGGCCGGCGGAGAGCAGCGTGGCGGTGTCGAGGTCGGCGACCAGGTGGGTGTTACCGAGCAGGCGGTCGAGGAGGGCGGCGATGTGCGGGGCGTGTGCTTCAAAGCGGGTGTCGGGGCGGACCAGGGCGCGCAAGGGGCGGAGGCGATCGCCGAGCAGGAGAAGGGTGGCGCGGTCGATGGTGTTGTGGCGGCAGAGCGATTCCGCGCTGTCGGAATCGGTGCCGGGGATCGGCCAGTCGGCGTTGTCGGGGGTCAGGCCGCTTGCTTGGGCGGCGTGCTGGCGCGTGGCATCGGCTGGTGGGCCACCGGTCGCGCCCCCCGTCATGGGCAGAAACGTGACGCGTCCGACCAGCCCGGCGAGTTCGTCGGCGGTCGGCATCGCGGTGAGGTGGTCGACCATGAGAGCCTGGAGGTCTGGTCCGAGGGCGGCCTCGATGGCGGCGGCGTGCTCGGCGTCGGCCGAAACCAGGTCGGCCAAGGGAGCGATCACGCTGGCGAAGCCCTCGCCGGCGACCTTGCGGTCCAGGACGAGTTTGACGGCGTCGGCCAGGCCCTCGCGGGCGTCGACCATTTCCTGCAGGGTCTGGCGACGGGACTCGCTGCGGACCAGGCGCTGTTCGAGGTCGGAGAGCGAGGCGGCCAGCGCGGAGCGATCCGACGAGAGCGCGGCCAGCAGCCCGTCGGTGTCGCGGACGGAGGATTCGGTGTGGGCGATTCGCTCGCGGCGTGAGGCGGTGGAGGACGTGAGGGATTCCATCGCCGATTCGACCTGGGTCTGCTCGCCCTGGATGGCCGCGGCTTTGCCGGAGGCTCGACCGGCCTGGTCGCGGAGGCTTTCGAGGCGTCGTTCGTCGGCGTGGACGCTGGCGAGCATTCGGGTGCGCTCGCGGTCGATCTCGGCGGCGGCGGCCCGGCGCTTGGCGAGGGCGGACTGCTGCTCGGTCAGGGATTCGAGGACGCGGGCGCGGGCCTCGGCGGCCTGGTGCAGAACCTGTTCGCAGCCGGCGAGTTGCTCGGCGCAGAGGCCGATCCGCGAGCCTTTGTCTTCGATCTGGCGGGCGAGGTCGGTGATGGAGGATTCGAGGCGGTGCAGTTGGTCGCGGTCGGCGTCGATGCGGCGGCGGGCGTCGGACAGGGTGCGTTCGAGCATGGCGCGGCGCTGGGAGGCGGTCTCGCCCGCGTGGGCGGAGGCGGTGCGCTGCTGCTCGAAATGGCGCTGGGCGTCAAGGGCCTCGGCGCGGGCGAGTTCGCCCTCCTGGCGGGCGGCGTCGAAGCGCATGACGGCGGCGCCGGCGTTGGCGCGGTCGCGTTCGAGGGAGGTCAGGCGGCTGGTCAGGCCCTCGAGGCGCTGGCGGATCTCGTCGTAGTGGTCGAAGGCGAGGGCCAGGCGCAGGGCCTTGAACTCCTCGTCGAGTTCCTTGAACCGGCGGGCCTTGGTCGCCTGGCCCTTGACCAGGCGGAGGCGGCGTTCGGTGGAATCGAGTTGCTCGCGCGAGCTGACGAGGTTCTGGTCGGTGCGCTCGAGTTTGCGGATGGACTCGATGCGGCGCTGCTTGTAGCGGGCGACGCCGGCGGCTTCCTCGAAGACCACGCGGCGTTCCTGCGGGCTGGCCAGGAGCATGGCATCGACCTTGCCCTGCTCGATGATGGAGTAGGCGTCGGCGCCCACGCCCGTGTCGAGGAAGAGGTCGCGGATGTCCTTGAGGCGGGCCCGGCGGTTGTTGACCAGGTACTGGCTGGTGCCGTCGCGGTACAGGCGGCGTTCGACCTCAACGATGTCGGCGTCAACGGGGAGGGTGCGCTGGCCGCGGATGGAGGCGTCGAGGACCTTGGAGTCGGCGGTGTCGAGGCTCTGGTCGCGCGGCTCCTGGTCGCCCGGCTCTCCGAGCCGGGCTTCCTCCGGGTGGCTCAGGCTTGCAGCCTGAGCCGCGCCCGCTTCGGGCGAGGCCGAGAGATCGATGGCGTCTGTGGCCGCCGGTGGAGTTTCGTCGGGGAGGGTGGCCTCGGCGGGCTGGTCGTCCAACCGCTCGCCAACGCTTCGCGTTCGCTGGGACGCGGCGAGGACTGGATTCTCGAAGGTGAGCGTGACGCTGGCCATGCCAGCGGGCTTGCGACCGGCGGAGCCGGCGAAGATGACGTCGATCATCTCCTTGCCGCGGAGGGATTTGGAGGACCGTTCGCCCAGGACCCACTTGATGGCGTCGACGACGTTGCTCTTGCCGCAGCCGTTGGGGCCGACGATGCCGGTGATGTCATCCTCGAACGCGAACTCCGTGCGGTCGGCGAAGGACTTGAATCCGGCGAGTGTGAGTCGGACCAGGCGCATCAGGGGCGACCTCCTGTCGCTGGGGCTGTCGGGCCCGGGTGTGCGCGGCATCCTGCCGCGGAGCGCGAAGATAGCGTATCGGGCGGATTGGTGCGCCAAGAACAGCAGAACCGGCCGCGCGAGCGGTGGGACACTGACCGAACGCCGACTGCCTCCGACCGGCCCGGCACCAAGCCGATGCGGAGCACCGGTCGAGTCAACCGTGGGATCCGACCCGCGTCCGTCTGACATGGTGGCCGACGGCTGGCGCGGCCGGTTCTGTTGAGTCTGGGCTTACCGCGGCTCAGAAGCGGGCGGGGTGAGCGGGACGACGCGGGGCTCGAAGCCTTCGGGGAGCTGGCCTGGGACCAGCTGCTCCTCAGGGACGTCGGTGGGGGTTTCGGGGCGCTGGTCGACCTGGGTGGCGCGGGTGGCGGCGAGGATCTGGCCCGCGAGGCGGTCGCGCTCGGTGGTGAACTCGGCGTCGAGGCCGCCGGCTTCGTGGATGGCGGCCAGGGCGCCGACGATCTCGGAATAGGAGAGCGAGAGTCCGGGGCGGTCCTCGCCGTCGATGGGTTGGCGGGCCATGAACGCGATGAGTTCGGCGACGTCGCCGGTGAACTTCCACTGGGTCGCCTCCCCGGTGCGGGGGTGCTGGAAGTAGACGCGAAAGTCGGTGGTGGTGGGGTCCGAGAGGATCATGAGGCGATCGTTCCAGGCCGACATCTGGAGCGGGGCCCGCATCCGGACTTTTTCCCCGAACAGGATGATGCGGGGCTGGGCGTGCATGGTCACATAGACCAAGGGGGTGCCGAAGGGCGCCCAGTCGAGGGCGAGCACGGGCTCGGCCCCGAGTTGGCCCATGACGGGGCGGCGGGCGATGCCCTGGAGGGTTTCGCCGGAGAGGAACCAGTTGGCCTCGTCGCGCAGGGCGCGCTGGCTGGGGCGGTTGCGGGTCGCGGCCGCGCTCGCCGAGCGAGTGGCGACCTGGATTTCTTCGGCCCGGCGCGAGAGGGAATCGTGGGCGGCGGCCCGCAGCACGAGGTCGGGGCTGGCGGCCTGCTCGCGCAGGAACAGGTCGACCTGGGCTCCGCCCGGGACCACGCCCAGCAGACGGATGGCCTCGGCCCGGATGCCGATGGGGCCACGTTCACCCAGGCTGCGGAGCGGATCGGCGGCCAAGGGGTCGCCCATCTCGGCGCCGGCCTGGAGGGCGGCGAGGGTGACGGCGATGTCCGGGCTGTTGTAGAGCGGGCGGATCATCTCCATCTCGTTGCAGCCCACCAGGCACCACGACAGGTCGCGGGCCAGCGTCGGGTCGCTCTGGATGGCATCGACGTAGCGGCGGGCGTACTCGCGGCGGTAGAGCCAGTCGATGGGCAGGTGGCTGACGATCTGGAGGAAGACATCGGGGCGGTTGGCGTACTCGGACGGGACGCGGATGGCGACGGCGGCGTCGGACAGCCCGCGTGAGGTGTCCGGGCCGTCATCGGGCGGGAAGCGGCTGTTGATGGCCGAGGCCATCTGGCGGGCGCGGGAGTGGGAGGGGGAGTCGAGCTGGAGGATGAGTTCGAGGGGCTCGGTGACGATGCCACCGTCCATGACGCGTGCGGCGAGGATGTCGTTGGAGCCGGGCTGGCGGAAGGGGTTCTGGAAGACCTCGCCGGCCGCGTTGGCGAGGCGCTTGGTGGTGTAGCCACCCAGAGGGGCGGGGGGTCCGATGCGGAGTTCGGTGGTCCAGAGGCGACCGCCCTCAAGAGAGGAGGCGTTGAGGGCTTCGATGGAGACATCGAAACGGGTGCCGACGGGGGCACCGGGTGGGATGGCGGCTTGGACGACGACGACGGCGGTGTCGGGGTGGCGGAGGAGTTCGCGGGGGGACATGCCTTGGCCGTCACCGCTGATGAGCCCGGGCATGGGGTTGCCGCGGCTGATGCCATTGAGGCCCAGTTGGCGTTCCATGGTGGCGGCGATGCGCTCGGGGAGGGGCTCGCCGCCGGTGCCGTGGAGGCCGACGACGAAGCCGTACCCGGAGACGAGGACGGGCTCGACGCCGCCGATGGTGGCCTCGGAGCCGATGGTGTTGCGGAGGATCTCGGGAACGTCGCGGACGACGACCGGCGAGGACTGGAACTGCACGGGCTGGGGGGTGCCGCCGCCGCAGCCTGTGAGTGGGGCGGAGAGCGCGGCGGCACCCCCCAGCCCGTGC
>CAZHKB010000145.1:0-7167 GCA_964533405.1 uncultured Phycisphaeraceae bacterium
CTTAGTCCACCTTCGAGAAGAACCTCGACTCCGGCCCCAGAACCTCTCTCAGACGCGCGTGCGCCCGGGCCCGCAGCATGAACACCGCCCCCTGCGACTTGCCCAAGTCCGCCGCAACCTCGGTGGGCGACTTGCCCTCCAGATCATACAGCCGGATGACCCTCGCATACGCCGGCGGCAGCCGCCCCAGCGCCTCCTCCAGGTACTTGTTCGCCTCGTGCCGCTTGGCCACCACGCTTGGCGTCGTGTAGGTCATGCCCAGCGCCTCAACCAGAAACGCGCTCGAATCCTGCCCCGGCCCGGGCTTGATCTGCTTGCGGGGGTCCGGCCGTTTGGCCGCCTCCATCGCACGCACCGCATCGACCAGGTTGTTCTCGGCCAAGCGCGTCAGCCACGCCACGAAGCCCTGCACGCCACCGGCCGTGAACGTCGACAGACGAAGCACGGCCTCCAGATACGTCACCTGCATCACATCATCTGCATCAATCGATGAACGCAGCGACCGGCTGATCTTGGGCTCGATCCGCGAGCGAACCGTCGGCCCCACCTGCTCGAGCACGCGGATGAGCGACTCCCGGTCGCCCTGGCGGGCGGCGGCGAGCAAATCCTCAGGATTCCGCGGCTCGGCCAAGGCGACGCCCTCCCGGCTCGCCCCATGATACCAACCAACCCCCCGCACCGGGGGCGGCGACCGCTGGAGCGGCAGCCCGCCCAATCAGCGGTCCGACCGGCATCCAGAGCCCCAACCATCCGCGCCTCGCGGGACTCGCGGTCCCGAAATGAACCGGGGCGGGGGCGGTCGGCCCGCCCCCTGCCTCGCTGCTTTGATGCCGCCCGTCGTCGCTCCCGAATCGCGAGCGGGTTGCTCGCTCGGGCCGCTTGCTTCCTGAGCACCCGCTCAGGGCTTGCTCAGCAACCCGCCGCGAAAACGCTCAGGTAGTAGAAGAAGTCGTCGTTGTTGATGATCCCGTTCGGCACGCCGTAACCGGGCGTTCCCGGGATCGCCGTGGTCGTCAGGTCCGCCACGGCCAGATTCCCCGACGCGAACTGCGAGAGGTAATAGAAAAAGTCGTCGTTGTTCAGCACGCCGTTGGGCACCCCATAGCCCGGCGTGCCGGGGATCGCCGTCGCCGTCAGGTCGGGAACGCACGTCGTGCCGATCGATCCATTCAGAACGAATCCCATGCCCTCGCCCAGTGGCTCGAAGTTGCCCGGCGAGAAGAACCACTGCATCGCGTTCGGGGCGATTACTTGGTTGGGATCCACCGAGTCCATGATGAACCACTGCGGCTCAACCGACGTGCCGCCGCGATCAAGAATCCCCACGATGCTCACCCAGAAGTCCGCGTTCGACGGCACCGCGAACGCCGGGGCCAGGTCAACCTCGTACCCGTACCCGGGGAAACCCACGAACGTGGTGTACTGCGTCTCGCTGAACGTGAACACGTCCTGCTCGAACAGGAGCGAACCGACCGTCCCGCCGCTGTCCGTGTAGAACCGCACCGTGAACCCGTGCGTGTTGCCGGGGACGAGCGTGCAGTATCCACCCCAGAACTCCACATGATTCACGGACCAGCTGCTCCCCCCAGCGAAGTTGTCGGCCACCTCGCTAAACCAGCCCAGACCGCCCGGGTTGCGCGCGTCCTGCGACGACGCAAACCCGCACCCATCTTTCGGACTCTGACGCCACAACTCGACGGCCGAAGCCCCCTGAACGCAGGCCACGGCGGCGGTGGCAAGAACGCCAGAACGAATGATCATCGTCATCTCTGTCTCCCTGGTGAACGGTCTCCGATGGACACAGTATGGCGGGTTCTGCCCTGGGACGCAACCCTTTGTTCAAACACAAACCGGCGAGCTCCCTCCCCCGCGTCAGCAACCCGCCGCGAAAACGCTCAGGTAGTAGAAGAAGTCGTCGTTGTTGATGATCCCGTTCGGCACGCCGTAACCGGGCGTTCCCGGGATCGCCGTGGTCGTCAGGTCCGCCACGGCCAGATTCCCCGACGCGAACTGCGAGAGGTAATAGAAAAAGTCGTCGTTGTTCAGCACGCCGTTGGGCACCCCATAGCCCGGCGTGCCGGGGATCGCCGTCGTGGTCAGGTCGGGCTCGCAGGACGGGCAGCCCTTGTAGCGGGCGATGCCGTTGGCGGTGCTGGTGCCGATTGCGGTGAAGTTCCCTCCGACGTAAAGCGAATCGCCGTAGGTTCCCATGCCAAACACCGAGGGGAACGAGCCGGTGACAGAGTTTCCGGTCACGCCGCCATCAACCGTCACCCACGACCCGCCCTCAAGGCGTGCGAAGTAGTTGATGGTGTTCAGCGCGGTACCGCCGACGTACAGGGCATTTCCCGAGCCGTTGTCGAAGGCCTTGAGGCTGGTCACCCGCCCCGTGAAGGTCTGACCGACGGCCGTCCACGTCGACCCGTTCCACTTGAACACATTGGCGATCCCGGTCCCGTTGGAGTGGGCATACCCGCCAACGTACAGCTCGTTGTTGAAGACCGCAAAGGCCTCCATGCCAAAGAGCACGCTGGTCGAGAACAGGCCGCTGCCGATCGACTCCCACGCCAGCGTGTTCGGGTTCCAGCGAGCGATGGACTGGGTGCTCGGAGCATTGCCCGCGCTATCAAACCGACCAGCCGCATAGATCTTGGTGCCCGTGCCGTCGTTGTACACCTCGAGCGCGGCAATGAACGGGCTGAACGTCCCCTGCACGCCGGTCCCCATCGGCGTCCAGGTCGTGCCGTTCCACGTCGCGCCCCCGCCCCACGACACGCCGCCGATGGTCGCGGCATTGTTCAGCCCGCCGCCGATATACAGCAGCCCATTGTGCGAGGCCAGCCCCCAGACCGAACCGCGGGTCGTGCCGTTCCAACCGGTGCCCATGCTGGACCAGGTGGTTCCGTTGAACATGGCCAGAGACGCGGAGTCGGTTGCGCCAGCCGCGCCAGCATAGAACCCGCCCACGACCAGACGCTCCGTGCCCCCCACGGAATAGGGCTGGAAGCTGGTCAGAAATCCGTTGGTGTTGCCGTTTGACAGCCCGCCACCCACGCCCGCCCACGTGCCCGTGCCCGGGTTCCAACGGCCGAGCAAGTTCGTGCCGCCCACGCCGATCGAGTTGAACGACCCGCCGACATACAGGCGATCACCGTTGCCGTCGTTCCACGCGAAGATCGGAGCGACGTAGCCCGTCGTGATCGCGGGCGTGCCGATCTGGCCTTGCCAGAGCGGTGAGCAAGGCTGGGCAATCGCCGAGCCCGCGGCCAGCACCAAGCCAGAAAGGACAGCGACGCGCGAGCGGCAACCGGCAGCGGCGGATGCCGAGGTGGACCTGCTAAGCATGTGAAACTCTCGCATTTTCCCCACGAAGCCCGAACGAACCGATCGCGGCACGACGGAGGCCGCGACTCGTGCAGTGAGTTTACAGGAAGAACGCGTTGCCGCAAGGCCCGATCTTGCGGTTTCTCTCGCATGGCGGCCCGGAGCCCCTGCCTAGCAGGCCGCTGAAAAACTCCCTGACGATCTCACTCGGACCCTGCTTCTCGTCCCAAGACCCCTCCGGATTCGCTGGAATCGAGGGTCGAGGCCCCCCAACTGACGTGATTGGAGGGGTGCGGAAGAGTTCTTTCGCGGCCTGCGATGGCTCGATGCGTGGTACGCTCCTGGCCCCGGTTGCCAGGGCCGGGGCTGGTGGTGTGGTGTCGTGGTGGTGTCGTGAAGGCTGGTCGGCTCACTCGAACCGAGAAGAACACTGGAGATCTGGATGACTACTACGAGTCAACGTTCGTGCCGGGTGGCATGTGTCATCGTGCCGGCAATGCTGGTGGCCATGGCAGGAATGGCGAGCGCGGCCAAGGCCCAGCCAGCCACCCCCGCAGTCGGCGTGCAAGTGGCCGCCAGCCCACACGCCGGCATGCTCCGCTTCCCCGACGTGAGCGCCACGCAGATCGTGTTCGTCTACGCCAACGACCTCTGGACCGTCCCCCGCACCGGCGGCCAGGCGACACCGCTGGCCGCCCCGCCGGGGGCCGAGACCTTCCCGCGCTTCAGCCCCGACGGCAAGACCATCGCGTTCCTCGGCTCGTATGACGCTGGCCGCGACATCTACACCATCGGCATCAACGGCGGCCTGCCCACCCGCGTCACCTTCCACCCCGCCGCCGAGGCCACCGTCGACTGGACCCCCGATGGCAAACTCCTCTTCTCAACCAACGGCCTGACGGGCCAGGCTCGCGCCCCCGAGTTCTTCACCGTCGCCCCCACCGGCGGCATGCCCACCAAACTCCCCGTCCCCTACGGCGGAAACCCCGCCATGTCCGCCGACGGATGGCTCGCCTTCACAAACACCAACACCGACTTCCGCACCTGGAAACGCTACCGCGGCGGGCTGGCCCCCGATGTGTGGCTCTTCAACCCCGCCACCGGCCAATCACGACAGGCCACAGACTTTGAGGGCTCCGACACCATCCCCATGTGGCATGGCACAGTCCTCTACTACCTCTCCGACGCCGGCGATGAGCACCGCCTCAACATCTGGCGCTTCGACCCCGCCACCGGCCAACGCGCCCAGGTCACACGCTTCGCCGATTACGACGTGCGATTCCCCTCCATCGGCCCCGGCCCCACCGGCGCGGGTGAGATCGTCTTCCAGATGGGCAGCGACCTCATGCTCCTCGACCTGGCCACGGGCCAGACCCGTGCCGTGCAGGTGAGCATCCCCGGCGCCCAGCCCCGCCTGCGCCCCGTGACCCTCGACGCCAGCGAGCGCCTCCAGGGCTGGTCGATCTCGCCCAACGCCAAGCGGGTCGTGGTCGCCGCCCGCGGCGACATCTGGACCCTGCCCGCCGAGGAAGGCTCGCCCCGCAACCTCACCCACTCCGTCGGAAACGCCGACCGCGCCCCGGCCTGGAGCCCCGACGGACGCTGGATCGCCTACTCATCCGATGCCTCAGGCGAGTACCAGGTTCTCATCACCCAGTCCGATGGCCGCGGCGAGACCAAGACGATTGACGTCGGCCCGGGCCACTTCATCTTCGGCATCAACTTCTCCCCCGATTCCAAGCATCTCACCTTCACCGACCACCGCGGCAACCTGTTCCTCCACAACCTTGAGACCGCCGCCACCACCACCGCCGCCGTTGAGCCCTGGGCCAATCCCATCGTGCCCTCCTGGTCCCACGACGGCGCGTGGATGACCTTCGCGATGCAGGAGAACGCCGCCACCACCTCCCTTTACCTCTACGAGGTCGCCACCGCCACCACCACCCGCGTCACCACCGGCATGTTCAGCGCGGGCAGCCCCGTCTTCGACCGCGAGGGCAAGTACCTCTATTTCATCACTAACATGGACTTCAACAACCCGACCTATGAGGATGTCGGCTCCACCTGGGTCTACTCCCAGACCTCCCGCATCGCCATGGTCACGCTCCGCAAGGACGTCCAGAACCCACTAGCCCCGTCCAGCGATGAAGAGACGTGGGAGGACGAGAAGCCCGACGCCGACCAGGGCGAAGAAGGTGACGATGCCGACGACGCGGATGACGCCGACGAGCCCGCCAGCCACGGCGACGGCGACAACGAGAACGGCGAAGACGCCGCCGCTGATGACGCCGATGGTGAAGGCGGCGACGACGAAGATGGCGACGACACAGGCAAGCCCAACGACCATCCCGCCCCCATCACCATCGACCTTGACGGCTTCGAGGCCCGCGCCGTCATGCTCCCCATCGAGCGCGGCCTGCTCAACAGCCTCGCCGTCACCAAGTCCGGCTCGCTGCTCTTCACCCGCGGCGTCATGGGCGGCACCGAGGGCGAGCCCTCCATCCGCATCTTCAACGCCACCGAAAAGGACGAGGAAAAGCGCAAGGAAGAAACCGTCGCCGCCGGGGTCGGCGGGTTCGACCTGGCCGCCGACGGCGAGCACCTGCTCGTCAATCGCCAGGGCCGGGCCTACATCATCGAGGCCAAGCCGGGCCAGAAGTTCGAGGACGCTGTCCCCACCGCCGGCATGAACGTCTCGGTCGATCCCCGCGCGGAATGGGCCGGCATCCTCCGCGACGCCTGGCGCCGCCAGCGCGACTACTTCTACGACCCCTCCATGCACGGCGTGGACTGGAACGCCATGTACGCCCGCTACGAGGCCATGCTCCCCGACGCCGCCAGCCGAGACGACGTGGGCTACATCATCGCCGAGATGATCTCCGAACTCAACGTCGGCCACGCCTACTACCAGGGCGGCCCCACCGGGGAGAACGCCCCGGGCGCCAACGTCGGCATGCTCGGCTGCGACTTCGAGCTCGCCAACGCCCCCCAGGATGGCCAGCCCAACGCCCAGAACGCCTCCGCCTACAAGTTCACCCGCATCCTCCGCGCCGGCGCGTGGGACCTCGACGCCCGCAGCCCCCTCGACCAGCCGGGCGTTGACGTCAAGGACGGAGACTTCCTGCTCGAAGTCAACGGCGTCCCCATCGACACCACCCGCGACCCCTGGGCTGCCTTCCAGGGTCTGGCCGGTCGCACCATCACCCTCACCGTCTCCGACAACCCCGTGGTCGACGACGACGCGCGCCGCGTCACCGTCACCACCATCGGCTCGGAATCGGGGCTCCGCTACCGCGCCTGGGTCGAAGCCCGCCGCCAGTACGTCCAGAGCCGCACCGACGGCCAGGTCGCCTACATCCACGTCCCCGACACCGGCGTCAACGGTCAGAACAACCTGATCCGCCAGTTCTACGGCCAGATCGACCGACCCGCCATGATCATCGACGAGCGCTGGAACGGCGGCGGCCAGATCCCCACTCGCTTCATCGAACTTCTCAACCGCCCGCCCGTCAACTACTGGGCACGCCGCGACGGGCACGACTGGCCCTGGCCCCCGGACGCCCACTTCGGCCCCAAGGCCATGCTCATCAACGGACCCTCCGGCTCCGGCGGCGACGCCTTCCCCTGGTACTTCCGCCAGCGCGGCCTCGGCCCGCTCATCGGCACCCGCACCTGGGGTGGCCTGGTCGGCATCTCCGGCGCACCCGGGCTCATCGACGGCGCCTCGGTCACCGTCCCCACCTTCGCCTTCTACGAACTCGACGGAACCTGGGGCGTCGAGGGCCACGGCGTCGACCATGAGTTCGATGGCCTTGTCGAGTTGGGGGTCGCGGCCGTTCTGCC
>CAZHKB010000146.1:0-7135 GCA_964533405.1 uncultured Phycisphaeraceae bacterium
GATGGCGTCTGACCGGGCCGGGCAGCGGATTCTGAGCCTGACGCGGGAGGGGGCGGCTTGGGAGGTTTCCGGAGACTTGCGGTTGCGCGGGTTCCCGGCTGGGGCGTTGTGGGCGGGCGTGTTCACCGGCGATGAGCACGCGGGGGTGCTGACGGTGTCGGACGAGGCGTTCGCGATCGTGCGGCTGAGTGGGCAGCGACCCGCGCTGGAGACGGTGGCGGTGTATCGGTCGGACTCGGAGGAGCGTCTGGAGCACGAGATCGAGTGCGGGGACGTGAACGGGGATGGGTTCCTGGACATGGTGGTGCTGGATGCGCGAGAGCAGATGTGCCAGATCTACAGCGTGTCGGCGGCGAGGCGGCTGCTGCTGGCGACGGAGTTCAAGGTGTTTGAGAGCCGGCTTTTCTCGGGCGGGCAGGCGCTGTATGAGCCGTCGTCGGCGCTGGTGACGGACCTGACGGGCGATGGGCGGGATGACGTGATGCTGACGGTGCATGATCGGTTGATCGTGTATCCGCAGATGGCGCGGTGAGGGGGCTTGGTTCAGCGGCACTGATCGCGCGAGCGATCGGACACGGTGTTGAGTCCGGTGGGGTGAGGAGGCCGAACGTCGCGTCGCGAGCGTGCGCGGCTGGGGTCAACGTGCCAGATCGGGCGGGCCTCGTGGCCGGGGGGTGGCCGCCCGCTTGCGAGGCCGGTTCTGCTGGGGATGCAACCGGTTGCGCGGTCGGCTTCATGCTGCGTGGGTGTTTATGATTGGTCATGCCCCAAGCGCCCAAGCGTGGATTCGCGTACCCGGAGCCGGTTGAGCGGCTGATCGAGCACCTGGCGAAGCTGCCGGGGATCGGGAGGCGGTCGGCCGAGCGGATGGCGTTCCATGTGCTCAAGGGCGACAAGGCCGAGGCGCTGGGGCTGGCCCGCGCGCTGACGGACGTGAAGGAGAAGGTCCGGCACTGTGCGTTGTGCTTCAACCTGACCGATAGCAGCCCGTGCCCGATCTGCGCCGATTCGCGGCGGGATCATGGGCTGGTGCTGGTGGTCGAGCAGCCCAAGGACCTGATCGCGCTGGAGCAGACGGGGCAGTATCAGGGTGTGTACCACGTGCTGATGGGGCGGCTGAGCCCGCTGGATGGGGTTGGGCCGGAGTCGCTGACGGTGGATTTGCTGCTGGAGCGGGTGGGGGGCAAGGGGGAGCACTCGGCGGTGCGTGAGGTGATTCTGGGATTGAACCCGACGGTGGAGGGTGATGGGACCGGGCTGTACCTGGCGGACCTGCTGCACGCGCGCGGCGTCAAGGTGACGCGGCTGGCGCGGGGGCTGCCGTCGGGGGGGAACCTGGAGTATGCGTCGAAGGCGGTGCTGGGGGATGCGATTCTGGGGAGGCAGGTGGTGTAGGAGCGACGAGGCGGGGTGCGCGAGCCCCCGCATAATCAAACGTGACGCTCCGATGTGGTCAGCGCGTGTCGGCGAGTTCATGCGGGAGCTTGCGCCGTCCGCCTCGGAGGGAACCGCAGGGTGCGCCGTCGGCACAGGCGACAAGCCTGTGCCACCTCACAAGCGTTCATTCCACCATCTCAGAATCTGGCTGAGGCGGTGCAGGCGCATGTCGGGGGGGCCGGAGCGCGACAGGCCGTGCGAGCAGTTGCGGGGGTAGCGGAGGTAGCGGACCGGGATCTTGCGGAGTTTGAGGGCGCTGAAGACCTGGTCGGACTGCTCGACGTTGCAGCGGAGGTCGCCCTCGCTGTGGATGACGAGCATGGGGGTGCGGACCTTGCCGAAGTCCTTGATGGGGCTCTGGGCCCAGCGGGCCTCGGTGCGGTCCCAGAAGTTGCCGGGCCAGTAGCGGTCGGGCGGGTCGGCGAAGTCGCTGTTGCCGCCCATGGAGACGAGGTTGACGACGCAGCGGTCGGAGATGGCGGCCTTGAAGGCGCGGGAGCGGCCGACGATCCAGCAGGTCATGTAGCCGCCGTAGGAGCCGCCCTCGACGCCGAGCCGTTTAGGGTCGATTGCGGGGTGTTCCTGCATGAAGGCCAGAACGCCCTGCAGGTCGATCCAGTCCTTGTTGCCCCAGTCGCCGCGGATGGCGGCGGTGTGGTCGCGGCCATAGCCCTTGGAGCCGCGGGGGTTGGAGAAGACGACGGTGTATCCGGCGGAAGTGAGGCACTGGAACTCGTGGAAATACCCGACGCCGTATTGGGCGTGCGGGCCGCCGTGGATCATGAGGATGGCGGGTCGGCGTTTGCGACCGGGCGTGGTGGGCTGCATGACCCAGGTTTGCACGCGGGTTCCGTCGTTGGACTTGACCCAGGCGGAGCGGGGACGGGAGAGGGTGAGGGGGCGCAGCGCGGCTGAGTTGAGATCGGAGACCTGGGTGAGCTCGAGTTCGTCGGCCTTGCGGGAGACGCGTGCGAGGCAGGCGTCGCCCGGGTTGTCCCAGGTGGAGCGGGTGGTCGCGATCGTGGAGCCGTCGGCGGAGATGTTGCCCAGGGAAATCATGGAGTCGCCGGAGGTGAGCATGATTTGATCGCCGTCGCGGACGCCGCGGCGTGGGATGCGGGCGATGTGGGTCGTGCCGTGCCAGGCGATCTGGGCGAGGATGGAGCGGGAGTCGGGGTTCCATTGGAAGACGGGGCGGAAGGTGGGGTCGCCGGTGTCGGTGAAGGCTCCGCCAACGAGGCAGTAGTCGGTGGCTTTGGTGAGGTCGCGGGCCCGGCTGGCCCCCCCACCGCGGCCCGAGGCGCCGGGCGCATCGCAGACCCACAGGGCGATGTTGTCGGTGGCGTAGAGGCCGTCGGTGCCGGTGTGGCCGGCGTAGGCGATGGCGGTGGCGTCCGGGGAGAAGAGGGGGTAGGCCTTGCAGCCCGAGGGCAGGCCCGGGATTGGGGTGATGCGGCGGACGCGGGATTTGCTGGCCGGGCGGGACTCGAGTTCGATCAGGAGGAGTTCGTCATTTGTCGGCAGGATCGCGGCGTCTTTCCGGCGGTCGGTGGCGACGACGATCGACTTTGAGTCGGGGGCGAAGTCGAAGGTCATGGTTCCCAGGGTGTCCTGGTCGTAGATGAGGGAGGCGTCGCCGGTGTTCGTATCGACGAGATACAGGGCGTACCGCTGGGCGTCGAAGTAGCCGTCGCCGTCCTCGCGGTAGAAGATGTCCTCAAGCACTCGCGGCGGATCGGACTGGCCTTTGCCCTCGCGTTCCTTGGCAGCGGTGGTCGTCCAGTCGGCGGCGGTCGCGCGGAAAGCGACGGCGATCCACCGGCCGTCCGGGGACCACTTGAGGGCACCCAGACTGCCTTCGGGCAAGCGGGTGAGGGGGCGGGCCTCGCCTCCGGCGGCGGGGATTGTCCAAATCTGCGGTTTGGCCTTCTCGCGGCCCGAGAGGAAGGCAAGGCGCGAGCCGTCGGGGCTCCACTCGGGCTGGTCATCCTTGTTGCCCGAGGTGAAGGGGCGGGAGGTCCAGTGGCCCGTTTTGGCGTCGGGCGTCGCCATCCAGAGGTTGGTGTGGTAGTCGTTTTTCGTGCCGAAGCCGCGAACGGTGAAGGCAAGGGCGAGGGCGTTGGGAGAGAGACGAGGGGAGGAGGCGACGCGGAGGGAGGCCAGGTCGGAGGGAACGACGCCGCCGGGCTTGAGAGGGGTGCTGGGGGTGCGAACCGAACGGGGTTTGGCGGGTGAAGATCGCATAGACTGAGGCTCCGGTACTGCCCGGGCGAAACCCGGACGTGGTCGGATGGTAAAGGAAGAAGAGCCCCGGCGTGTGTCCGGGGTTGCGTCGGTGGATTGACGGGCCTTCGCGCGGGGCGTGGAGGCCCGTGGGGACGACAGCCGGGACGCGAGGCCGCGGGGATTGCAACCCGCGGCTTCGAGGCGACAAACGCGCCGGGCGACCCCCGGCCAGACTGAGAGGATTGAAGCATGTCGAGGCGCGATGGGGTGCGGACGTTGGTTCTGTCGAGCGGTATGGCGATGTGCGTGGGCGTGGCGGGTGCGCAGCCGGGCGGAGCTGGGGGCGCTGGGGGCGCGCCGGCGGAGTTGCCGCCGTTCGACCAGGTGTCGACGGGGTATGAGAAGGTTCCGGCGCAGGATGGCGCGCTGTGGACGCTGTTCACGCGTGAAAAGGACGCGCAGATGCTGGCGGAGTTGCCCCGGAACTTCGAGAGCCAGCGGCTGTTCATCTACGCGATGGTGGCGGAGGGCAACCCGCTGGCCGGCGTGGGCAGCGTGGGCAACGACAGCGAGTCGTACTGCATGTGGAAGCGGATCGGCAACCGCCTGGCCCTGATGCAGCCCGAGACCGAAACGCGGACGACGGGCGACGCGGAGAGCCGGCGTTCGTTCGAGATGATGTACACGGATCGGGTGCTGCTGTCGGTGCCGATCCTGGCGATGGGCCCGGGCGGCGGGCCGGTGATCGACCTGGACGGGCTGCTGCT
Organism: uncultured Phycisphaeraceae bacterium; assembly: GCA_964533405.1. Lineage (GTDB taxonomy): Bacteria > Planctomycetota > Phycisphaerae > Phycisphaerales > UBA1924 > JACKHA01. The sequence goes on from CAZHKB010000146.1 coordinate 4,431, forward strand.
GGGGCAGGCGAGCAAGTTCTTCGGCCCCGCGGCTGGCGGGATCGATCTGTCGCTGGCGCGGATCAGCAAGACCAAGGCCTTCCCGAACAACCTGTCGATCGGGTTCCGGGCGCCGCTCACGGCGGCGGTGGCGGCCAATCCGTTCGGCGGCCCCCCGACGGGCGGGGGCGCGGCCCGGATGACCGAGTTGCTGTACACGATCCAGGTGCTTCCGGAGAACACGGGGTATCGCCCGCGTGCGGGCGACTCGCGGATCGGCTACTTCCAGACGGCGTTCAACGACATGGCGCGGACGGTGCGGGAGACCGACACCTACGTGCGGTACATCAACCGGTGGAACCTGCAGAAGGCGGACTCGAGCCTGCGGATGAGCCCGCCGCGCCAGCCTCTGGTGTGGTACATCGAGCACACGACGCCGATCCGGTACCGGCGGTACATCCGCGACGGTCTGCTGGAGTGGAACCGGGCGTTCGAGAAGATCGGCATCATCAACGCGATCGAGGTTCGTCAGCAGGACTCGGCGACCAACGCGTACATGGACCTTGATCCGGAGGATGCGCGGTTCAACTTCGTGCGGTGGAACGACAACCAGCAGGCGTTCGCGATCGGGCCCAGCCGGGCCGACCCGCTGACGGGCGAGATCTTCGACGCGGACCTCACGATCAATACCGGCATTTTCGCGGCCATGGCGAACTGGCACCGGTCGCTGCTGCCGGCGATCGCCACCGAGGGGTTCACGCCCGAGACGATGGCGTGGTTGGACCAGAACCCGCAGTGGGACCCGCGCGTGGTGCTGGCCGAGCCGGCCGAGCGCGAGAACATCATCATGGAGCGCGAGGCGCGGATGGCGCGCGGTGAGACGGTTGATTACACGCGGATGCCGATCGGCGAGGCGAGCCTGCTGGCGAGCGGGCTGACCGACGCCGGGGTGATCAACCCCGAGTCGATCGTGGGGCACGAGTGCATGGCGGGCGTGTACTCGGCGATGGGCACGGACATGATGCGGCTGATCATCGCGTCGAGCCAGCCGGCCGAGACGGGCGAGCAGGTCCTCGACACGCTGCCCGAGGCGTACGCGGGCGAGATGCTCAAGGCGCTGACGGCCCACGAGCTGGGGCACTGCCTTGGGCTGGCGCACAACTTCATGGCGTCGACGCTGTACACGACCAAGGAGATCAACTCCGGTGAGTTCCCCGCGGACCAGGCGATCGGCGGGTCGGTGATGGAGTACACGGACCCGAACTTCAACTACAAGAACGAGCTGGGCCCGGTGCAGGGGCAGTACACGATCAGCCAGCTTGGCCCGTGGGACTTCCATGTGATCGAGTACGGCTACACGTTCGAGGAGAACAAACTCCAGGAGATCCTGGACCGGGGAACGCAGCCCGAGCTGGTGTACGGGTCGAACATCCACCAGGGTTCGGACCCGCGGGTGCGGACGTATGACCTGGGGACCAACCCGCTGGACCACTGCGACTTCCGGATGCGGATGGTCGAGGACCTGCGCGGGCAGATCCTGACCGAACTGGTGAAGGACAACGAGGGCTGGGGGCGGGCCCGCCAGATCTACGGGTCGCTGCTGAACAACCACCTGCGGGCGGTGAGCACGGCGGCGGCGTGGGTCGGCGGCTCGTTCATCTCCAACGCGTACAAGGGCGATCCGAACGCGCCCGCGCCGATCACCAACATTCCCGACGCCGAGCAGCGGCGTGCGCTCAACTTCGTGATCGAGCACACGTTCCGGGACGATGCGTTCGGGCTGACGCCCGAGCTGGTGGCCCACCTGTCGGTGGACAAGGGGTACGACCAGGGGTACGGTGCGGCCAACGGGGCCGACCCGGTCTACAACGTGCACGACACGATCGCGGGCTTGCAGGCCTCGGCGATGACGATGCTGATGAACCCGACGACGCTCCGCCGGCTGTACGACAACGAGCTGCGGGCGACCAGCGGCGAGGAGTCGATCACGATGGCGGAGGTCGTGTCGACCATCGGGGACTCGGTGTGGACGGAGCTGGAGGCGTCGCCCTCGCGGCGGTACACCGCCTCGGAGCCCTTCATCTCGAGCCTGCGCCGGAACCTTCAGGCGGAGCATGTGGATCGCCTTATCGGGATGGCGCGGCGGGGGAGCATGACGGGCGCGGCGGCGCGTCCGCTCAATGCCCTGTGCCGGGCCGAGCTGCGTGAGCTCAAGGAGAAGATCGACGGTGCGATGACCCGGGGCGGGGCCAACCTCGACATGTACACGATGACGCACCTTGCGGACCTGTCGATCCGGATCGAGCGGGCGCTGGATGCCCAGCAGGTGTACGGGCAGTGATGCGCACCGCGGCCGGGCGGGCCCGTCAAGGCCCGGTCGGTCGGGCCAGGAAGTGAGGGGCGCTGACCCCCGGCGGCCCTCCAGGCGTGGAGAAGGCTGAGAGCCGGGGGGACCCAGGCCCATCAACGACCGGCGTTCCGCCTCGCGGGACGCCGGTTTTTCGTGCGGGCGTGGGGGCTGGGGGCGCGTCCCGGGTGGATTGTCGGGACCGGCTGCCCGGGGGTGACCGGCGAAGTGGAGCCCGGCGTTGACCCCTGGGCCCGCGTCGCATAAGGTTGGGCCTGATTGCGGGGTAGAGCAGCCTGGTAGCTCGTCGGGCTCATAACCCGGAGGTCGTAGGTTCAAATCCTACCCCCGCTATTGCCGGGCCGGTTGCGAAAGCAGC
>CAZHKB010000147.1:0-7109 GCA_964533405.1 uncultured Phycisphaeraceae bacterium
CTACATCACCACCCCCATCTACTACGTCAATGACCGACCCCACATCGGCCACTGCTACACCACCACCCTGGCCGACGTCGCCGCCCGCGCCCACCGGCTGCTCGGGCGCGACGTCTACTTCCTCACCGGCACCGACGAGCACGCCGACAAGGTCGTGGCCGCGGCCCACGAGCGGAACATGACCCCCCAGCAATGGGCCGACCAGTGCTCGGGGGAGTTCCGCAAGGCCTTCGCCCGCCTCGACCTGGCTCCGGACGTCTTCTATCGCACCAGCGACCCACACCACAAGCGGCTGGCGGCCGACTCCATCCGCACCCTCCGCGACCGCGGCGATGTCTACCTGGGCGACTACGTCGGCTGGTACGACGTCTCCCAAGACGAGTACCTGACCGAGACCACCGCGAAAGAGTCGAGCTTCAACAGCCCGGTGACCGGCAAGCCCCTCGAAAAGCGGACCGAGAAGAACTACTTTTTCCGTCTCACCAAATACGCCGACGCCCTGCAACGCCACATCCAGGCCAACCCCTCCTTCATCCTGCCCGAGGCCCGCCGCAACGAGGTTCTTGGCCGACTCAAGACCGGCCTCCAGGATGTCCCCGTCAGCCGCGCCATCCGCCCCACGGACCCCGACTGGGGCGACTGGGGCGTGGCCATGCCCGACGACCCGGCCCACCGCGTCTACGTCTGGATCGAGGCCCTGTGCAACTACCTCACCGCCATCGACCGCGACGATCCCGGCCCCGGCGCGGGCCTCGACGCGGGCTCCACCGCCGCCGGTCATTCCAATCGCGGCGACCTCCGCCGCTACTGGCCCGCCACCCTGCACCTGATGGCCAAGGACATCCTCTGGTTCCACGCCGTCGTGTGGCCCGCCATGCTCATGGCCCTGGGGCGAGCCCTGCCCGGCACCGTCTACGCCCACGCCTACTACGTCCGTGACGGGCGCAAGATGTCCAAGTCGCTCGGCAACTTCATCGAGATCGACCTGCTCAACCGCTACTGCGACAAGTTCTCGCCCGACGCGGTCCGCTGGTACTTCGCCACCCAGGGCCCCCAGGGCGCGACCGACGCCGACTTCTCGCACTCCCACTTCGTCGAGATGTACAACGCCGACCTGGCCAACGGCATCGGCAACTGCGCCAGCCGCGTGGGCAACATGGTCGCCAAGTACTTCGAGGGCAAACTGCCCGATTCGGGCGGCCAGCACACCTGGCGCGCCCAGACCCCCGAGGGCGAGCGCGTCTTCGACTGGCCCCGAATCACCGCCGAGGCCGTCGGCACCTTCCGGGCCGCGATCGCCGCGGTCGATCTCTCGGCGGCCCTCCGCGCGGGCCTCTCAATCGTCGGCCAGGTCGATCAGTTCATCAACGTGACCCGCCCCTTCTCCCTGGCCAAAGAGATCACACCCGACACACCCGACAAGAAGGCGCTGCTGGGCACGATCCTCTACCAATGCGCCGAGGCCGTCCGCATCGCCTCACTCTTGCTCTACCCCGCCTGCCCCTCAAAGATGGCGTCCCTCTGGCGCACCTGGAACTGCGCGCCCCTGCGCGACCCCTCCGACATCAACTCCGACTTTATCGCCCCGCTCGACGCCCTGGCCCAGTGGGCCGGCCCCTACGGCCTCGCCGGCGGCCAGGCCGTCTCCAAAGGCGACATCCTTTTCATGCGCGCCGATCCGGCCGAGGCGGTCTGAACCCGCTCCAACGGAGCCGACTGCGCAAGCAGTCGGGCACCTCTCAATATCCTGCGGGGGTGAATCCGTCAGCAGTCGTCCAATCGGGGTCACCAGCACGCTCAATCGCACCACTCCGCCCCCCGCTGCCCGACTGCTCGCGCAGTCGGCTCCGTTGAACTCACATGCCCGACCCCCTCTCAACGCTCGCCACCCGCCTTGCCTCCGCGCGGCACGTCGTCGCCATCACCGGCGCCGGCGTCTCGGCCGAGAGCAACATCCCCACCTACCGCGACAAGATGGAGGGCCTCTGGGCCTCCTTCGACTTCCAGAAACTCGCCACCCCCGAGGCCTTCGCCGCCGACCCCGAAACCGTCAGCCGCTGGTACGACTTTCGCCGCACCAAGTGCCTCGACGCCCAGCCCAACCCGGGCCACATTGCCCTGGCCCGCCTCGAGCGCGAACTCACCTCCCGCGGCCGCCGCTTCACACTCCTCACCCAGAACGTCGACCGCCTCCACCACCGCGCCGGCAGCACAAACCCCATCGAACTCCACGGCAACATCATCCACTGGCGCTGCACCAAGACCAACACCCGCTACCCCGATCTGCCCGTCCCCATCCCGCGGCACCCGATGCCCTCACCCGCCGGCGGCCTGCTCCGCCCCGACGTGGTCTGGTTCGGCGAGACGCTCTCCGAGGCCGCCGTCCTCGCGGCCTACGAGGCCTGCGAACACTGCGACCTGTTCCTCTCGATCGGCACCAGCGCGGTCGTCTACCCGGCGGCCGGCTTCATCCAGATCGCCCGCAAGGCCGGCGCGACCACCGCCGAGATCAACCGCGACCCAACGCCCATCTCCGACGCCGTTGACTTCTCGCTCCAGGGTAACTCCGGCGACATCCTGCCCAAACTCGTCGAAGCCGCGTTCGACGAGGCTCTGCGGAGGTGACGCCAGGGGCAGTCTGCAACCGGGGGCTACCAAGTCAGCGCGGCTTCGCGGGCGTACTCGGTCCGGTTGAGCCCCGGGCGGATGGCGTGGTCGCGGCTCCGAGCGACCACGCCCAGACAGCCCGCAGCGTCACCCACGCCCACCTCGACCGCTCCGCGTGGCCGCTCAAAGCCACGCGGCCACGCCACCCGTCGCCGACCTCCCGGCGCGCCCATAATCCGCCCCATGAACCAGGCCCGCGGCGCCATCAAGTGGGCGCTCTACATGCTCGCTCTCCTGGTCGTCGGCCCGTTGGCCTCCAACTCGCTGGCCGCCCTGCGCGACGCCACGGGAGGCCATCAGGCCACCGCCCTCGTCGGTGCATCTCTCCGCGCTGGCCTCATCGCCACCTTTCTGCCCCTTCTGGCCGCCACCCTCTTGGGCGCTGTCGCGTCCCGCCTCGTCGGCCCGCGCCACGGCCTGCTCACCGCCGGCCTGGTTCTCGCCTGGGCCGCCTGGCGCTCCGCCACGATCGACGGCCTCATGCGCGTCACACGCGACAGCGGCGCGATCATGCCCTTGGCCATCGAGGGCGCGATCCTGGGCGTCATCGGCCTTCTCATCGGCGCGATCGTCTGGGGTGTCGGCACCGCCGGCGAAGCAAAGCCGACCAACGCCGACTCCGCCGCCCGCACAGGGCTCGGCGCCAAGGCCGCCACGGACCTGCTCATCTCCGCGTCCCGCGGCCGCGGCGGGGCGTTCACCGCCATCGTCATCGGCGTCCTCGCTGGCGCCGCCGCCGTGTGGCTCATCGCCCAGGAACCCCTCAAGGGCCAGACCATCGCGGCCTGCCTGGTCGCGGGCATCGCCGCGGGCGGCTTCGGCAAGGCCGTCACGCCACGCGACCAGCCCGCCTCGCCCATTCCCGCGCTGGCGGCCATGGCCCTGCTCGCCACGCTGGCCCCGCTCTCTGCCCTGGTCATGCACACCAGCCCGCGCCTGGTCACCGACGCCATCCAGGGCAAACTCTTCGCCCTCGCCATACCCATGCCCCTCGACTGGCTGGCCGGCGCGTTCTGGGGCATCCCCATCGGCCTCTCCTGGGCCGACTCGATGGTCGAGAAGCACGAGAAGTAGGAAGTCGCTCGGCGCTCCCTCGTCAACCCGACGCGCGAAGTACGCAAAGTCGGGAAGCGGGCCGAGCGTTCGGCTCCTCCCCGCCCCGCGCTCCCGTTGCCGACTTCGCGTACTTCGCGTACTTCGCGTCAAATCCGATCAAACCTCGACACGCGAATCCAATCGTCCCGCTGCGCGGAACACAACCCGGGCGACGCTCGTTCGCCCTGAAGTGGGCCGACCTTCGTGCCTTCCCTAGAATCACCGAAAGGACGCCATGCGCCGCGTCGAGGACGTCCCCATGACCCAGAGCCAGTCCACAGGCCTCCCGATGCCCGATGTTCAGGCCTTGCGCGACACGCGCCTGGTCGCCATCGACCGCGTGGGCGTCAAGGACGTGGTCTACCCCATGCGCTTGGCCACCGCAGAGGGTGGCGAGCAATCGACCATCGCCACCATCAACATGTACGTCGCCCTGCCCCACCACCAGAAGGGCACGCACATGTCACGCTTCCTCGAGGTCCTGAACGAGCACGCTGGCGACCAGTCGTGCGCCCCGCTCACGCCCTCCAAGATCCCGGTTCTGACCCGCGCCATCAAGGAACGCCTCGAGGCCGAGGAGGCCCACTTCTCCGCCAACTTCACCTACTTCATCTCCAAGCCCGCGCCCGTCACCGGCGTGCGGGGGCTGATGAACTACGAGGTCACCTTCGAGTGCATGGCCAACGGCACCGACGACCTGGTCATGACCGTCGCGGCCCCCGCCACCAGCCTGTGCCCCTGCTCCAAGGAAATATCCCAGTACGGCGCGCACAACCAGCGATGCCGCATCGAAGCCAAGATCCGCACCCACGGCCCCATGCTCTGGATCGAGCAACTCGTCACCTTGCTCGAAGCCGCGGCCTCCGTGCCCGTGTTCGCCGTCCTCAAGCGCCCCGACGAGAAGTGGGTCACCGAGAAGGCCTACGAGAACCCCAAGTTCGTCGAGGACATCGTCCGCGACCTGTCCATCGCCATGCAGGCCGACGAACGCATCGCGTGGTACTCGATCAACTCCGAGAACTACGAGTCGATCCACAGCCACAACGCGTATGCCCAGATCACGCGCGACAAGCGGGCGTAACGTGACGAGCCGCGCGGCCCAAGCCCGCGGAATGATTGATCCGGTGGCAAGATCCCGCGGGCCTGCGCCGCGCGGCTCGCTCGAAGATGCTCACCCCCGCATCAACTCGCACACGATCGCCAGCCCCTTCTCCAGCCTCTCCATCTTCGCCGCCAGCGACACCCTGATGTGCGTGTCGCGCTTGCTGAACGCGCTGCCGGGGATCACCAGCACCTGCCGCTCGACGCACCGGTCCACGAACTTGGTCGCGGTCAGCCCCAGGCGGTCCGGCACCTTCGGGAACACGTAGAACGCCCCCCCGGGCAGCGTCACCTCCGTCACCTCGCCCAACATCGACACCGCAAGATCACGCCGTTTCTCATACTCACCCACCACCGCCCCCATGTCCGTCCCAAACGCCTCGGCCACCCCCACCTGCAAAGGCGTCGGCGCACACACAAACGAGTACTGGTTGATCTTGGTCATCTGCTCAACCAGCGCCCGCGGCCCGACCGCGTACCCAAGCCGCCACCCCGTCACCCCATACGTCTTGCCGAACCCGCGAATCACCAGCACATCCTCAGACGCCCCCGGCAATCTCGCCGGGCTCGGGCACCGCGCCTTGCCCCCATCCCGCGCGCACCGGCTCGTCTTGCTCTCGCTGAACGTGAACTCGTCATAGATCTCATCAGAAATCAAGAGCACGTTCCGCCGCCGGCACAACTCCAGCAGTTCCGCGACATCCTTCTCCGAGCACACCACCCCAGACGGATTGCTCGGGCTGGTCAGCAGCACGAACTTCGTCCGCGCCGTGATCAACGGCTCCACCCGCGCCGCGGTCAATCTGAAATCCGGATATGTGTCGCACACCACCGCCTTGGCCTCGCATAGCCGCGCGAGCGGCGGATACAGCGTGAAGTACGGGTCACCCACGATCATCTCATCGCCGGGCGACAGCATCGCCTGCGCCGCCAGCAGCAGCGCGCCCGACGTCCCCACCGTCACCAGCATCGCCGGGTCGCTTTGCCCCGTCGTCTCCCAACCCAGGTCCGTCCGCACCCAGCCCGCGATCGACTCCCGCAGTTCCGGCACCCCCACCGTCACCGCGTACCCGTTCCGATCCCCCGCAATCGCCCGCATCGCCGCCTGCTTGATCCGCTCGGGCACCGGAAAGTCCGGCTGGCCGATCGACAGGTTCAGTGCATCGGGCATCTTCGCGGCCAGATCACTGATCCGCCGGATCCCACTGGGCTCCAGCGCGCGAGCGCGATCCGAGATCAATCGGGCGATATCCATGGGTGCTCCACGCGGTTGGTTGCTGCGACAGTATGGGCGCGCTTCCAGCAGCGATGGTCAGGACGCCGGACCTGAGGCTCCGCGAAGGTCCGGGTACAGGGGCACGACGCCTATCGGAGTCCCAGCGAGCGTTCGCTCCTCGAACCCCCACCAACTCCATCTCCGGCCCCCTCGACTCACCACCGCTCGCGCGATCGGGTCGACTGGCACCGCGTGCTCGGCCGCAGGCCCAACACCCCTCTTCTCGCCCCGGGGCGCCGATCGCCAAAAACAAACGTCCGACCCCGCCGCGGAGTCGGACACAGCGAACACGCGCGCCCCGTCCGTCGTGGCCCCCCCGGCCACGCCCAGTCTCAGGTCTTGGGAACCAGCGTCTTGGGAATCCCCAAGACCTTGTCCTTCTTCGCATCGAACTTCTTGTCGGTCATCATCTTCATGACCCGCTCATCGCGCGTCATCACCGACCGCTTGCCGGTCAGCATGCTCTTGGTTTTCAGGGAAGAGTCGAGGCTCATGGTCAAACGCTCCACTTCACTCACCGGCCCACCCAAGGGCAAACCGGATCAGGGTTCATACCGATACCACTGCGGCCTCGAGAAGTCGGACGTACCCCGCTCCTCCGCACGCCAACGACGGCCCAACTCGGCCACCAACGCCTCGTGCGGCCGACGGCGATCCATCCCGCTCTCGCCGGCATACTCATCCCGCGTCAGCCCATCGAGCGTGTACAACTCGAAGGAGCGATTGTTGGCGTCGCTGCTCGCCCGTTCAACCCCCACCGCAATCACGCCGTTGCGCCCCAAAAACTCCACCGCGCTCACCGTGTCCGCCTCCGGCAACCGCGACACCAAACAGAAATAGTTCAACCCCTCGGTTCGAGGCTCGCTCGCAAAGAAACCCCCCGCCGCCAGATACCGCGTCCGCTGGGATAAAACTGCCGGAACCCCGGGCCTGCTCGGCACGTTCCCCGCATTGGGAGCCACGCCCGCCT
>CAZHKB010000148.1:0-2762 GCA_964533405.1 uncultured Phycisphaeraceae bacterium
GGAGGGAAGCAGGGATTCGAGCATCTGCCTTGTATCGGATCGGGGGTGAGGGGGGCGGTAGAGACGGGGTTCGGCGCGGAATCGGTGGAACGCCGGGCCGCTCGGGAGGTTGCTGGCCGCGCCCGAAGCAACCGCCGGCCTGAGCGCTCCCTCATGGTCGGGCTGCTCATGCGCCGGGGGGAACTTGACGCAAGGAGCCCGGTGCTTGGCGTCGTCACGCGGGCGGCGCGGTTGGCTGGCAGTGGGGCCGGTCGGATTCGAACCGACGATCACTCCGATTATGAGTCGGGGGTTTTAGACCGCTAAACTACGGCCCCGTGTCCGGATGCTATCCGGGGGCGTTGCACATCGCGCGGTTCGTCAGGCCTCCGCACCGAAGAGGCCCAACTGATCCTGCGATGTCCGGGCCCTCTTGTTGGGCGGCGACCAGCGATCGCGCGAGGGTGCTGGGCCCGGTGCGGTCGGCGTGGCGGGTTCGTCCGGAGGCGACGCCGCGCCGGCGGGCCTCACTCGCGTCGGCGCCTCGCCTTCAACCGTCGAGCCGAAGTGGCCGTCCGAGACGCGGGTCTGGATCAGTTCGCCGGGCGAGACTTCGCCGGGGGCGCGGATGACCCGGCCATCGGCGCGGGTGGTCACGCTGTAGCCACGGGCGAGGACTCGCAGCGGGCTGACGGCCGAGAGCGTGCGTTCGAGGGCGGTGGCGGCTTCGCGGCTTCGGCGCAGGTTCCGAGTGGCCGCGTCGCGGAGGTTGGTTTCGAGAGCGGGCAAGTTCATGCGGGCCATGCGAGCGGCAATCGCCGCCGACAACCGCCGCTCGGCGGCGTGCAGGCGGGCTTCGCGCCGGGCCTGGGCAGCGGCCGGGCGATTCTGTTCGAGGCGCGACGCCAGTCGCTCGAGGCGCGAGCGAGCGTGTGCGAGCGTGAGGCGCAACGACGACGCCAGATGCCGGAGTGCGTCCTCGGTCCGCCGCCGCTGGCCCGAAATGGTCCGATCGACGAGCGTTCGCAGCCGCGAATCCAGCGCCTCGACCTGTTCCAGCAGCGAGGCCGCGTCGGGGATGAGGCGCATCACCGCCTGGGTGGGCGTCGCGGCCCGCTCATCGGCCACAAGTTCCGCGATGCTCGTGTCGGTTTCGTGACCGATGGCGGCCACCACCGGGATGGGACAGTTGACGATCGCTTGGGCGACGATCTTCTCGTTGAAGGCCCACAGGTCCTCGGCCGAGCCGCCGCCGCGCGTCACAAGGAGAGCATCGACGCCCCACGTCCCGTGCTCCCGGCCAAGCCACTCGATGGCGGCGGCGACCTCGCTGGCGGCCCGGTCGCCCTGCACACGCACGTCGATGATGAGGATGTCGACGGCCGGGCAGCGGCGGCGGGCGGTGTCGAGCACGTCCTGCAGGGCCGCCCCCGTGCGGCTGGTGATGACCGCGATCCGGCGGGGAAACGTCGGGAGCGGGCGCTTGCGGGCGGGGTCGAACCAGCCCAGGGCGCGGATCTCGGCGACGAGCCGGCGGAAGCGAAGTTCGAGGGGCCCCGCTCCCACATGCTCGATCTTCTCGCACAGGAACGAGACCTTGCCGCCCTTGGCGTAGAAGTCGACGCGCCCGGTGGCGACGACCGATCGCCCATTCTCAAGCATGAACCCGGCCTTGCGGGCGGCCGAGGCGAACATCACGCAGTTCACGACCGCTTCGGAGTCCTTGAGGTCGAAATACCAGTGCGTTCGCTCGCGGAAGCCCGAGACCTCGCCCACCACGCGCAGCGACTTGGGGACGCGCTGCAGGGCGTCGCCGATGAGGGTGGCCAGGGCGGAGACGGACATCAGAATCGCGTCGCCCGTGGACGAAGTTGGCGAGGCGGGCGGGGAGGCGGGGGCAGTGACCCCGGCGTCGGACCCCGGGGCTTTCTGCTTGCGAGACGTGGATGGAGTTGAGGATGCGGGGGGCGCGCCGCGCATGCGGGAAGGGTCAAATGGGAGGCGCGCGGTCATGGTGAATGGAGAGTACCCCCCTCGTCAGAGACCCGAGCCGGGCGATCAATCCGGTGCGTTCGGCTCGACGCCCGCGGGCGGTTCGCTTTGCTCGGTCGGCAGGTCGGCCGCGATCCATTCTTCGATGCCGCCGGGGTACAGCCGCACGGTCTCGTATCCGATGCCCAGCAGCCGCTTGGTCATGGCGCGGGCGGTGGGGGAGGCGGGGTTCTCGCCGTAGACGACGAGGTTCGAGTAGCCAGTGAGTCGGGCGTCGCGCCCGCCGTACTGCTGGATCTCGGGGAGTTGGACGCTCAGGGCACCCGGGATGTGGGCCTGGGCGTAACGGCGTGGAGAACGGGGGTCGATGAGCAGCACGGTGCGGGGTTCGCTGGCTTGCTTGGCCTGGAGTTCTCGGACCTGGTCGAGAGTGACGAACTCAATCGTTTTCTCACTGACGCCCTGCCCGCAGCCAGTGAGCGGTGCCCAGAGCAAGGGCGTACCAAGCAGAAGCAGGAGCGGGAAGTGTGTGGAAGTCCGTGAGCGGCCTCGGGTTGCACGGCGTGGGACAGGGGCGGCTTGGGGTTGTGGGTGGGTGTGCATGATTGGTGAATAGTATTGGATTCTCTCGGGTTGGTTCGGCACCCCCGGAATAGGGCGGGCGCTGGCGGTCTTTGCAGATCGCGGCGCGAACGGGGTTTGCCGAGTGTCGGAGGGCTCTGGATGGCGGTGCGACACGGGATGGTGACGAGGGGTCTGGCGGCGTCCACGCTGGGGTCTGCGCTGGGGTC
>CAZHKB010000148.1:2862-7091 GCA_964533405.1 uncultured Phycisphaeraceae bacterium
CGCTGGGGTCTGCGCTGGGGTCGGCGCTGGTGTCCGCCCTCGCGTCGGGGGCTTTGGCCGCGCCAGGAGCGGAGGCCCAGCCGGGGCGCGGGCGTCCGGAGCCTTCGAAGGTCCGACTGGTTGCCGAGGGGGGATCGCTGCGTCCTGGCGAGATGAACTACCTGGGCCTGCTGTTTGAGATGGACGAGGGTTGGCACATCTACTGGGCCGGGGTGAATGATTCGGGTCTGGCGCCGTCGGCGGCGTGGACCTCGCCTCCCGGAGTTGAAGTCGGCGCGATTCAGTGGCCCGCGCCGCACAGGTACATCGCGCCCGGCGGGATTTTGGACCATATTTACGAGGGGTCCGCGTTGCTGCTGGTGCCGGTGTACGTCCCGGAGGATCTGGTCGGGCAGACGCTGACGTTCGGGGCCGAGGTGGACTGGCTGGTGTGCAAGGACTCGTGCATCCCGGGTTACGCCAATGTCCGTCTGACGGTGCGGGTGGGCGAGATGGGGCTGACGGAGGGCGAGGCGGAGGCCACCGAGTTTGCCGAGGCGTTCGAGGCGGCTCGGTCAAGACTGCCCGATCCCTATGTGGAGTCCGACTCGCTGGTGAAGATCCGTGTGACGCGGGGAGCGGTCGAGATCGACGCCCCAGGAGCCCGAACGGTGTCCTACTATCCGCAGAGCGAGGCCTCTCGCGCGGAAAACCTGCTGCAGCGGGGTCAGAGCGGGGAACAGAGGCTTCGGCTGACGCTTTCGCCGTTCGATAGGTCGGCCTTGGCGAAGGATCCGGTCATCCGGTTTGTGGTTGAGGCGGAGTATCCCGGCGAGGAATCGCCGGTTCTGGTGCTTGTTGAGAGGCCGCTGAGTGAACTCGGCGGCTGATGGTCGGTACATCAAACGGATCGGCTCGCTCCGGCGTGGGGCGGGGCGGGTCCGCCGGAACATTGAGAGGATCTGCCCATGTGTTGTGTGAGCCATATCGGTCTGCCCCTGGTCGCTGGTCTTGCCGTGGCGGTTGGTGCGTTTGGGCTCGCGTCCACGCAGCCTGAGCCCACGGCCCAGCCTGCGGCCAGCGCGTGCTGCTCCACGGGAGCGGCGGTTGCCGCGGCCGAGTGCTGCGGCGGGTGCAAGACGGGCGAGGGCGAGTGTACGGCCGAGACGGCCAAGGGCCCGGTTGAAGACCCGGTTCCTGAGGCTGGCAGCGCCAAGATCGGCGAGATGGCGCCCGACTTCGCCCTGATCGACCTCAACGGCGAGCGTCACCAGCTCTCCGAGTACACGGCCGAGGGCAAGATCGTGGTCCTCGAGTGGTTCAACCCCGAGTGCCCGTTCGTCGTGAAGCAGTACGAGCGCTTCAGCACCATGCCCGACACCTACAACACGCTGACCGAGGAGCACGACAACATCGTGTGGCTGGCGATCAACTCGGGCCGCGACGGGCACGCGACGGCCGACCACGACTTCAACGCCGAGGCGGTTGAGAAGTGGGAGATCAAGTACCCCGTGCTGATGGATCCCACGGGCATCGTGGGCCAGGCGTATAGCGCGCTGCGGACCCCGCACATGTACGTGATCGCCGAGGACGGCACGCTGATCTTCGCCGGCGCGATCGACAACAACCCCAGCCCCCGCGTGGCGGGCGACGTGAACTACGTCCTGCAGGCCGTCGCGCAGCACTTCGCCGGTGAGACGATCACCGAGCCGGAAGTCGCGGCGTATGGCTGCGGCGTCAAGTATTGAGCGATCCGGGCCTTGCCCGGTTGCCATGAGTGAATCCAGCGACCCGCGCGAGAGCGCGGGTCGCTTGTTTCCGGAACAAAACCGGGCGCGCGGGCGGTCGGCCCCCGTGCCGCGATCGGGCAGGTTGGAGCGGGGAACCGCGTCAGCCGGTTGCGTTTGGGCGAGCCGGACGCGCCCCGTGGCCGGGCAGTGTCCGGCTGCCTGCGCAGGCGGTTGTGTTGACGCGCGTCACGCGAGCGACTCGGCCATCGCCTTGAGCATCGCGTCCCAGTCTCGAGACTGCGGCTCCAGATCGTGCAGGACCACGTCGGAGAGCCCGGCCCAGTCCTGGGCGTTCAGGCAGCGTTTGACCTCCACCAGCGTACCGGAGAGCGTTGCGACGCGGGAGTTGGGCGACGCGCCCGCGACCGGGCGGGCCAGGTCGAGGTTCAGCAGCGCACCGCCGTCGCGGACGGTGGCGACGCACGCGCTCCAGGCGGTCAGGACGCGGTCGAGTCGTCGGCGGGCGTCGCCGAGATTGGCGGCGTCCAGGGAGGCCACGAGCGAGGCCTGGTCGTCGCGGGCGCTTTCGAGGGCGTCGGCCGCGCCGCGGAGGGCCTCGCGGACCATCGCGCCGGGGTTGGCCGAGAGGAACTGGACGGAGGCGGGTTGGGTGGGCAGCGCGGCGGGGTGCTCGAGGGTGTCGTCGGACAGCGGCTGGCCGTCGGCGGAGGCTTCGATAATGATGCGACCTCGCGCGCCGGCGGCGGTTCGGGCCGCGTCGAGTGCCTCGGCGAGCGTGGGAAGTGGTCCGGGAAGTTCGGTATCGTCGAGGTAGGCTCGCATGGGTGGATTGTGACCTGGGGAGGGTTGGATCGCAAATGCGTGCGGCGGGGTGGATTGAGGCGGAATCGGGTCCGAACGCCGCAACGCGGGGCGGGCCGGGGAGTATTCTCGTGGGGAAGCCACGAAAAGACGAGCAGACCACGAGACGAAGAGACCACGAGACGAAGAGACGAGGAACGGCCAGACGGCGAAGAGACGGTGGGAGTGATGCGTGGTGCGATGGGTGCGATGGGTGAGTGGGATGTGGTGCGTACGGCTGGTTGTCGGCGCGGTGGTTGCGCTGGTGATGGCGGGTGGCGCGCGTGCGGCGGTTGACCATGAGGTTGAACCGGCTCCCGTCGGCCTGTGCGACGATGTGCCGCTGATCCCGCGGGACGTGCTCTTTGCCAATCCTGACCGGGCCCAGGTGCGTCTGTCGCCCGACGGCAAGTGGGTGTCGTACCTCGCGCCGTTTGATGGCGTCTTGAACGTGTGGATTCAGCCCGCGGACGGATTCGCCGCGGGGTCCGCGCCGGCCAAACCCGTGACGCTGGACCGGGGCCAGGGCGTGCGCCGGCACTGGTGGACGTACTCGGGTCGGCACATCCTGTACGCGCAGGACGCCAACGGGGATGAGAACTGGCAGCTGATGGCCGTGGACATCCACGGGGGCACGACGACGGCGCTCACGCCGGCTGGGGCGCAGGCGCGGATCGTGGCGATCTTGCCCAACTTGCCAGGGCAGGTGCTGGTGTCGCTGAACGATCGTGACCCGACGCTGCACGACCTGCACTCGATCGACCTGTCCACTGGCGAGGATCGCCTGGTGCGGATCGCGCCGCCCAACGCGAGCGACTGGGTGGTGGACTTCAACGGGACGGTGCGGTTCGTGGAGCGGGCGACGCCCGACGGCGGGCTGGAGTTCCTGATGCCGTTGGCCGACGGCGGCTGGGGTCCCGGGTTTGTCGTGCCCGCGGAGGACGCGGTGACGACGCGGGTGCTGGGTTTCGGGGCCGACCCGGGCAAGTTGTACCTGAGCGACAGCCGCGGGCGGGACACCGCCGCGCTGGTGAGGCTCGATCTGGTGACGGGCGACGCGAAGGTGCTGGCGGAGAACCCGCGGGCCGACCTGGATGAGGTGACGAGCGATCCGCGGACGGGTGAGGTTCACGCGGCGTCGTTCGTCGAGGGCCGGCGAGAGTGGACGCCCTTGTGCGACTGCGTCGACAAGGACCTGGCGTTCCTGCGGCAGGTGCAGGACGGGGACGTGTGGATCATCACGCGAACGCTGGACGACCGGCGTTGGCTGGTGTCGTATCACGAGGATGACGGGCCGGTGGCATTTTATCTGTATGAGCGGGGTTCGGCGGAGCGTGGGGTGGGGCCGCGGGTGAGGTTTTTGTTCTTCCATCGTGATCGGCTGAGCGACGTGCGGCTGGCGCCGATGCGAACGGTGCGGATCATGGCGAGCGATGGGCTGGAGTTATCGGGATATCTGACGCTGCCGCTGGGGAGCGAGGATGCGGCGGGCGAGATCGTTGCGGGCGTGGGGGGCGTGGAGCCTGCGCTGGATGAGGGCGGAGATGCCGCGCGGGCCTGGCGTCGCCCCGGCGTGCCGTTGCCAATGGTGCTGCTGGTCCACGGCGGGCCCTGGGCCCGCGATGCGTGGGGGTTCAACCCGCTGCACCAGTTGCTGGC
>CAZHKB010000149.1:0-7089 GCA_964533405.1 uncultured Phycisphaeraceae bacterium
CCAGGATGATCCTCACCCGGTCGTTGGCGGTCCTGCGGGACCAGGGCCGCCGCGGCGGGGTTGCCCCCTCGTCGCCGCGGATCATCGCGTCACGAATCATCCGCAGCCGCCGCGGGCCAAACTGAGTTACGGGGGTCGAGCCGTCGAACTGGCGGAGCAGCCGAAGGGTTATGCGGATCGCGTGCGAGCGTTTGCCGCCGACGCCTTCTCCGATGCTCCGCCAGTACGCGAGCAGAGCCTCGTCGACTGTCGGGCCGCTTGATCCGGCCCCGTCGCTTCTCGCCTGGGCGGGTGCTTCCGCGACCGGCGGGCGACGTCCTTGCGACTCCCACTCTCCGACGATTCGGTGGTACGCCTCGCGGCTGCCGCCCGAGCCGTGCTCGCCGAGCCAGTAGTCCCGACGCTTGCCGGTCACGGCGTCGGTGAGTGTCACGATGGCCTGCGAATAGCCTGGGCGCTGGCGTTACGACGGGGTTCTGGGCATTGGCGGTGCCTCCGAGCGACGCAGCGCGGTGTAACACCGCGCTCCTTTGCGTCCTTGGCTGCACCGCCGACCACCGGCGGGTATCCGGAATCTCCGGATTCAGCGAGACTTATGGCAAATCGGGGTGACAGGATTTGAACCTGCGACCTTCTCGTCCCGAACGAGACGCGCTACCAAGCTGCGCTACACCCCGGACATGCCCGACGACTTGCGCCAGCGGGCTCGAATCGAGCGGATTGTAGCCAGCCGATGGGCCCGGGACGCCGGTGGCACGAATCGGCAAGGCATCGGGGACGCCGCCTGAAACCCCGGGGCTGGCGGCCGGTGCAATCGTGGCAGCGGGGAAGACGGGCGACTTAGGGCGTTCGCCTCACGCACTTCGGCCCCAGTCAGCCAGCCCAGAGGATTCCAGGATGCTCGCCCAGATGCTCGCGGTAGTCGGTCGGCGACGGACGTTGGCCGCGGCGGCCTTGGCAAGCGTGGCGGGCATCTGCTCCCAAAGTCTTGGGCAGCCTACGGAATCGGGCGACTTCCTGGCGGGGCTGCGTGATGAAGCCGCCCGGTTGGCCCCGCTCATCCACACCGACGCCGGTCGGGAGTGGTCGATCGCGACGGCCCGTCTGACGCCGATCACGCCCCGTTCGATCTGGTTTCGGCAGGAACCTCGGGCGATCCTGTCAGCGGCCGAGTACGCCGCGCTGCCGGAGGCCGAGCGTGCGGGCTTCACCGAGCGTCCGATCACGGATCAGACGTACTACGCGACCAACTTTGGCACGCCGCTGTGCTACGCGCGGGCTCTGGACATCGCCGCGGAGGCTGCCGGCCTCGAGACGTTCAACGGCGCCCGTGTCCTCGACTATGGCTACGGACAGATCGGCCAGGTCCGCATGCTCGCGGCCTGCGGGGCGGAGGTGGTGGGCGTTGATCCTGCGGCCGGCCTCCGCGCCCGATACAGCCTGCCCGAAGACCAAGGCGCTTACCCGCCCCATGCGGGCGCAGGCGAATCGACGGGTCCGCGGGGCGCCGTTACCCTCGTCAGCGGCTACTGGCCCGGCGAGCCGGAGACCGCCGCCGCCGTCGGAACCGGCTTCGACGCCATCATCGCCCGCAACGTGCTCAAGCATGGATACGTCCGCCCGATCGGCGAGGTGCCGCCCGGTTCACAGATCAATCTGTCGTGTACCGATGAGGAGTTTCTGAAGGCCGTGTTCGACGCGCTGAATCCCGGTGGCGCGCTGGTGATCTACAACCTCGGAGGGCCAAGGTTGCGCGACGGCGCGTACGACCCGTCGGCGGACATCAACTGCCCGTGGACGCGGGGCGCGCTCGAGGCCGCGGGCTTCGAGGTCCTCGCGTTCGACATGGACGACTCCGAGCCGACCCGCCAGCACGCCGTCGTGTTCGGCTGGGCCCAGAAGACCGACCCCTTGGGCTCGCAGTGGTTCAGCCTGTACACGCTGGTGAGGAAGCCGAGGTAGCGCGAATCGTGCTTGATACCCGGCGGTCAAGGTGCCACCAGCCGCGGCTTTGAGCGGCTGGCGCGTTTGGGCCGCGGACGACCAGGAATCAGACGGATCGCCGGAGACGCGCTGGGGTGCCATCGAGCGTCGCTTGGCACATTCGAGACGATACGTCGCCCAGTCACGCTCGCACAAGCCGTTCAGAGCCGCGGCTGGTGCCACGTCCGCAGCCCGGTTCCGCTGACGATCGGGATCAGAGCGTCAACACCACTCCCCGAAGCGTCATCGCCACCGACCACGCCTGGGCCGGGCATCCATCTGGGCGGGGCGGAATCGCCCGCGAGAAACCCGTGTTCCCGTCGTATACCTCCGCCAGTTGCCCCGGACAGTGGCGGGTCATCTGCTGGAGCAGCGGCTCGAGCAGCGCCCGCCCCGCGCGGCGCGACTCCGCCGAAAACCCGCCCGCCCGCAGCGTCGCCTCGACGTAAGGCCCCAGCAGCCAAGGCCACACGGTCCCCTGGTGGTATGCCTCGTCGCGTTGGCGCAATGGCCCGGTGTACCGCGGATGGAACGCCGCGTCGTCCGGGTCGAGCGTGCGCAGGCCCGTCGGCGTGAGCAGCCGACGCCGGATCGTGTCGAGCACGCCGTCCCTCTGCTCGGGCGAAAGCGGTGAGTACGCCAGACTCGTGGCAAAGACCTGGTTCGGGCGGATCTGGGCCGCCGGTTGGCCCTTCAGCGGTCGCCCGCCCTCGGGAACCAGGTCGTAGAGACAGTTGGCCGTCGGATTCCAGAAGAGCAGACGGAACGCGGGCGCGACGCGTTCGGCCAGGGCGTCGAGCACGTCGGCCGTGCTCGAAGGGTGCCGTGGCCCCGGCATTGCGGGGCCACGCTCTGACGCCGAAGCCGCGCGAGTTGCCGAGGAGTCCGCCATCTCTGGCGCCCGAGCGTGGTCGCTCAGGGCCGCGACCACACCACCCGTCACGCCACCAGCAACCGCCCGCAGCATCGCAGCCGTGGCCCGCAGGGCGTGGTACCACAGCGCGTTGATCTCAACGGCCTTGCCGGCCCTCGGAGTGAACGAGATCCCGTCCCGCCTCGCGTCCATCCATGTCAACTGCGTCTGCGTATCGCCCGCGACGATCAGGGCGTCGGCGGGGTCCATGAAGATCGGCCCGGATGGAGCGTCGGACAAGTCGCCGCGCGGGCGGTGATGATCGCTGGCTCCGGGCCGCGTGTAGGCGGTCGGTGAGGCATCGCTTGCCGGGTCGGGCAGGTCCTCACCCGCCCTCGTGCCGTCGCGATACGCGCCCAGGATGTCCACGCACGCTTCCAGCAATGCCGCGTCGACCGCCCCAGTCCCCAGCCACAACTCGTGCACCGCATGGATGAACCACAACGACGCATCGGCGGTGTTGTAGTGCGGCGAACCCCCGAAATCGTCGAATCGGTTGGGGATGATGCCCTGGCGCCGGTGACGCGCGAACGTCGACAGCACCGAGTGCGCGTCGGCGTGCCGACCCGTGGCGATCAGCAGCCCCGGCACGCAGATCATCGCGTCTCGTCCCCAGTCGGCGAACCAGGGATACCCGGCCAGGATCGTGAGGCCCGGATGGCCGTACGCGTCCGACGCCGACCCCCCGCGCGGGACGATGAAGTCGTCACCAGCGGCGCAGAGTTGCTCGAGACCAGATCGGTCGGCGGGGGAGATGCTCACCGGCCCCGCGCCAGCCGCACTCTGTCCATCAGCCGCGGCCTTCGCGCACGCCTCCACCATCGCCCGCAGCCGCGTGGATCGTCGCGCCACGTCCTGCTCGGGCGTGTCCGCGGGCTTGGCGTCCACCGTCGCGTAGATCGTCGTCGAGATCTCGTGGTCCAGCCCCTGCGAGTCGATGATGAACTCGCCGGGCGTGTACACGTCCTCCAGATAGTCCTGCCCGCGGTCGAGTTCCCGCTCGTACCGCAATCCCTCCCACCACGTGGCGTCGTCCCGAAATCGCGGGGCGTCGGAGGTAACGACGACGCCCATGTGGTCGCAAACGACCACCACCCCCATGCCGACGCGGCGGCACTGGAACACCGCGTCGATCGGCGAGCCCGCCGGCCGACGGCGCAGCGAGTGGAAGTCGCGCAGGGCGATCAGCGGGCGCAGTTGCAGGCGGACCCGCCGCCCAGGGGCGCGGACCGTGTACCTGATCTCGACCGCGTTGCGTCCGTGCGACAAGTGCAGGCGCTTCTCAATGTGGACCCCGTCGACCAGGTATCGCCACACGCAGGATGGGCCGCGCTCGAATGTGACCAGGTTCGGATGGGTCTTGGGGCGATCGGGCAGCCCCTCGAAGTGGAACCGCGTCAGGTTGACCACACGCTCGGATGCCGCGCCCCGGTCGATCGTCATCCGCTCATCCATCGAGTGCAGGGCCGCCACACGGGCCACCGGCGGCCGCATGGCGGCCACGAGCAGCGCGTGGTACCGGCGCGTCGGCACACCCAGCATCGTGCCCATCGCAAACCCGCCGAGCGAGTTGGTCAGCAACCACTCGGTCCCCAGCGGGTCGACCTGGTCGGGCGTCATCGCGAGCGGGCGCGGCAGGATGGAGTCATTGGTGCTCACGGCGTTGGGAAGCAGCGTAGCGGACGGCGCCCCGTCGGGCGCGCTGGAACTTGTGCCCCGTGTGGCGATTGGCACGGTGGGGGTTGGATGCTCGGGGGTGAACGCGGGGCTCGCCCTGCCCCCCGCCGGCGATCCCGCCGCCCGCTCACACGATCACGACGTTCGCCCGGTCCTCGAGTTGAAGATCCGGCACGCCCGCAGAAACGCAACCCACCCCAGCACGACGTACACGGCACACACTCCGAGCGTCACCAGCGTGAACTGCATCAGCGTCACGCTGACTCCCGCCACCCAGTACGTCGGCTCGCCTCCGCCCGACCAACCAGAGCCGTCGTTGTTGGATTCGATCGCGCCGTTCAACGCGAACATCCCCAGCGCCACCGGGTTCGCCCCGAGCACCACCCCCGCGATCGTGTTCTGGGTGGTGGACTCGAGCCGGAGCGCGCTCACGCCAAACCCTATCGCAATCGGAAAAATCAGCCACAGCACCAGGGCCAGGCATGTGTTCAGGATCGACGCGACCGACCCCTTGGGCGTAAGCAACGCCAGCAGCACACCCGTGCCCGAAAGCAACGCCACCCCCGCGACCATCGTGAACGTCAGATGCACCACAATCCACGGCGGCAGGCGGTCTAGTACCACGCCCGCAAACACGAAATGCACCAGCACCAGCGCCGGCAGGTCCCACTGGCGGGCCAGCGAGCCCGTGAGCTTCCCGAGCAGAATCTCGCGCGGCGACAATCGCGTCGTGAGCAACGTCTCCCAAGTCCGGGCCTCGCGCTCCTCCGCCAGCGACCCCGCGTTCTGCGTCGCGGCTCGCAACAGCACCAGCCCCTGCCCCAGAGCCGCGACCGCGTAATGCAGAGGTTCCAGCTCCCCCTCGGTCATCCAGTACGCGAACAGGAGCACCCCCAGCACCTGGCAGCAGATGGCCAGCTGGCGTGGCGGCACCACCACCGCGTGCCCGAGTCCCACCCGCTTGAGCGCACGGAACAACGTGAGCGCGACCAGCCCACCCACGAACACCGCGAACACGCCCGTGGCGACCAGCAGCGCGGTCGGTCCTCGCCCGCCGAACGCAAGCCACTCGCTGCTCGCAGAGCGCATCCCCTCCCACGCGCCATACACGGGCAGGAAGACCCCCAGAACCGCCAATATGGCCAGCGACATCAACGCGCCGGTGAGCCCTTTGCGACGTGAGGCGGACCGCGTGCCCTGTCGCCGAAGTTCGCGCCAGAGCACGGGGTGTTCGCCCAGCGTGCGCGAGTGGGCTCGCGCGAAGGCGGGCGCCCGCGCGGCAGGAGGCGCGACCGCGGGCGCGACTTCCAGGACGCTCGCCGCGGACCCCGTGACACCCCCGCGTGAGTCACCGGAATCGGCCGGTCCAGCTGGCGCTCCGTCCGACGCGGGAACCGGTGTACCGCTTGACTCCACGCCGCCGTCCGTACCCGCGCGCGGCTTGGACACGCGCGGCTTCTTCCCCCGCTTCACCACCACGGAGCGATCCGCCGCGCCGAGAATCTCCTCGCCTCGATCGCCCGTCAGCCGCCCGCGGAACGCCATGCTCGCCAGCATCAGCAGCAGGATCGACGCACCAACGTTGTAGAGCGAGTTGGAGGCCCACAATCCCGAGATCTCAACCCCCGGCGGCCCCGGATTGCCCGACGCCAGCGCCATGACCATCGTCAGCGTTGCCGGCGAGCAAGACGCCCCGAAGACCTGGATTGCCTCGGTCTGGCCCAGCACTCCCCGCGACATGAGGAGGAACACCACCGCCCCCGGCGCGATCATCAGCCCCAGCGTCGCCCCGATCGCCACGGATCCGGCCAGCGCCGACCGTCTCGCGAACACCGACACCAGCATTCCCATCGTTCCTGCGAGCAACGCCGCCGACAGCGTGATCGCGCTGCCCGCCAGCACCACCTCCGCGTCCACGCCGCCGAACAACCGCAGCCCTAGCAGCAGCGGCACCGAGACCAAGGCCAGGACCGCCACGCTCACCATCCCGCTCGCGAGCTTGCTCCCGATGATCTGGGCCGCCGTCAGCGGCGACGTCAGCAGCGCGGGCAGCGACCTGGCGCGAACCTCATCGCACACGCTCGGCCCCGCGAGCATGGCCGCGATCAACGGCAGGAAGATCATCTGGAACCACAGGATCGCCGTGGTCACCCCGGGCGCCACCTCCTGCAACTGCTGGAGCGCGGCCGCGCCGACCTGGTTCGCCCCACCCGGCCGATTGGCCAAGAACACCAGCACCGCCAGCCCCACCAGCAGCATCGCGTACACGGTGCGGACGATGAACGTCGAGTTCTTCCGCCCCGCGACCCGCATCTCCTTCTGGAACACCGCGCCAAAGAACAGCGCGTGCGGAGAGAGCGTGCCCAGACGCCGCCACCATCGCGCCAGGAATCGTCCGATCGCCCGCAGTGGACGACGTCGCGGCCTGCTCGTCGGCGCGGGCGGTGAAACGACCGGGATGGCGGAGGCGTCGCTCATGCCAAACAGGACCCCTCGGTGGGTGCCGTGGCCGCGGC
>CAZHKB010000150.1:0-7079 GCA_964533405.1 uncultured Phycisphaeraceae bacterium
GTGTCCACCGGAGATGGGCAGGTTCAAACATCACCG
This sequence comes from uncultured Phycisphaeraceae bacterium, assembly GCA_964533405.1. GTDB lineage: Bacteria > Planctomycetota > Phycisphaerae > Phycisphaerales > UBA1924 > JACKHA01. Next base: position 37 of record CAZHKB010000150.1, read on the forward strand.
ATCCCTCCTTCGTCCCCGAACTCCGCGAGTACAAGATCGTCCCCGCGACCTACGGCGACCCGGCCCTGCTCTGCGACGGCCTACTCACCGAAGACCTCGTAAACGTCGCCTCCTTTGAGTACCACTTCGAGACCACCGAGGAGTAGCCGACCAACCGACGACGAGATCCCGTCGCCATCCACCCCCACCCCACCACCCTACATTCCCCTATGGCCACCGCCCCTGAATACGTCCTGGGAACCGACGACATCGAACTGGCCCGCCTGGGCCTCCAGCACCGCCTGTGGGCCGACGCCGCACAACTCCTGTGGCGACGCGCCGACCTCATTCCCGGCTCCCGCGTGCTCGACATCGGCGCCGGCCCGGGCTTCGCCGCCATGGACATGGCGGCCCTCACCGGCCCCTCCGGATCGGTCGTCGGCCTCGACGAGTCCCCCGCATTCGTCGCCCAGTTCAACCGCCACGCCGCCGAACAGCACAAGCCCTGGGCCTCGGCCCACGCCGGCGATGTCCACGAACTGGACTCCATCCTCGCCCGCGCCGGCGAGACCCGCCCCTTCGACCTGGCCTACTGCCGCTGGGTCCTCTGCTTCGTCAAGGACCCCGCCCGCGTCGTCCGGGCCGCGGCCCGCGTCCTGAGGCCCGGCGCGCGATTCTGCATCCAGGACTACTTCTGCTACTCCACCATGTCGCTGGCCCCCAAGGAGCCCGCCTTTAGCGCCGTGATCGACCAGGTCGACAGGTCCTGGCGCGACCGCGGCGGCGACCCCGACATCGTCGGCCGCCTGCCCGCCCTGCTCGCCGAGGCCGGCTTCCGCGTCACGCACCTCGAGGTCAACCACCGCATCGCCCGCCCCGGCGACTTCATGTGGACCTGGCCCACCATCTTCTGGGAGAGCGTGCTTCCCCGCTTGGTCGCCTCGGGTCACATCACCCCCGCCATGCGCACCGCCTTCGAGCAGGCCTGGACCCGCGCCACGAGCGACCCCAGCCGCTTCTGCCTCCTGCCCCCGGTGTTCGACGTCATCGCCGAGCGCATCTGATCTTCGCCGCGTGCTCCCGCCCGCGGCTGGGAAAGCAAACAGGGCGCCGGCAAGCCGGCGCCCTGCGGGAAGCCAGTGGACTCAGCCTCCGATCAGGTGATCGGGTTGGTGATGCCAAGTGGGGTGCCCAGCGTTCCGAAGGAGCCGCCGAAGCCGGCATCGAAGTGGCCCTGGTACGCGACGATGCTGGAGCCGGCCTTGATGGTGACCCCGTAGTACTGGGCCGTGTCGCGCCGGGCTCCGGTGACCAGGTCGTGCAGGTTGACGGCGATGACCGAGCGTCCGCCGATGGTGCGCCGGAAGGTCTCAGCGGTGCCGGCCGAGGTGCCCGTGGGCGGGAAGTGCATGGTGATCTCGACCAGCACGTCGTCGGTGCCCGGGTTGAAGAGGCGCAGGTAGGACTCGATGCCCTTGCCATTGGCCGGGCGATAGCCCTCGGCGAAGGACCAGCGGGTATAGGAGGTGTCGGAGAAGTTGGAGGCGTTGGCCTCGCCGAAGACCCGGGTCGGCAGGGTCATGACGACGGGCTGGTCGGACTCGAAGAGGACGGCGTAGGGCTCGCCGCTGGGGAAGTTGGGCAGGTCCTGGACGCGGAGTTCGGCGCGGCCCAGGGCGGGCACGTCGATGCGGGTGCGGTAGGTGGTGCCGGACTCGAAGATGAACGAGAAGCGGACGGAGCTGGCGTTGCCGGAGAAGTTGGTGATGCCGATGTTCTCTTGGGTGGCGTTGAGCCCGACCTCGCCCTCCGGGGTGGCGCCGATGGTGCCGCCGCGCCCGATGGTGCCGGTCACGCCGTAGGCGTCCTTGTCATTGGCGCTGTAGTGCGAGAGGGTGGCGACCAGGTCGTCTTGGCCGACGACCAGCACGCCGTAAGTTCCCTCGGGCAAGGTCGACAGGGCCTTGAGGGAGAGGCCGTTGCGGCGGTTGACATCGACCGAGCGGGTGAACGTGTAGGTCTGCCCGCCCCCGGTGGGAACGAAGGTGAAGGTGACCTTCTGGAAGCGGTCGGAGGTGTTGTGGATGAGGATGAAGTCGCTCTCGCCGGGGCTCTTGATGGCCTGTGCGAAGGTCCACTCGGTGGCCTGGCGGTTGATGAAGGACTCGCCGATGGCGGCGTTGGAGTCGGCAAGCAGGAACTGGTCGTAGTGGGAGAAGGTGGCGGCCACAGGCTGCTCGGAGCGAAGTTCGAGGGCGTAGGGGGTGTCGATGCGGACGCGGGACTTGGGTCCGGCGGCGTTGTTCACGCGGTTCTCGTAGCGGGTCGGGCTGGTGAGCTCGAATCCGCCGCGGGCGTTGGGCTCCAGAACCTGATCGAAGATGACCTGGTCGCGGTCGCCGCTCTGGTACCGAGCGATGATGACCACCCGGGTGCTGGTGGCGTTGGGGTTGACCACGGGGATGAAGGTGGTGGTGGAGGGGCCGGCGTATCCCTCGGGGTAATAGAGCTGGTAGGGGAGGGCCGGGGCGGTCGGGCGGAAGCCCGGGGAGACTTCGAGCTGGTCCTGTGCGACCTGCAGGCGACCGTTCTGGTCGATGGCGGCCAGGTGGCCGGTGCCGTCGCCGGCGTTGACCTGGTCGTAGAGGTCGAGCACGTCCTGCTCGCCGTCACCGAAGAAGACGAAGTAGCGCATGCGGGTGGAGGCGCCGGCGTTGAGGTTGCCCAGTTCGTAGGCAAGGGTCAGCACGCCATCGCCGCTGGTTCCGTTGGGGTCGTTGACGCCGGCGTCGAGCAGGATGGAGGGGTCGCGGACGTTGTCGGTGGCGTCGACGACCGAGGACTGGGCGCGGCCGCCGTAGTCAAGGCCGTCGGCCTGGGGCGCGGCAAGGGCGATGGTGAGGCCCAACGGGAAGATGTTGTTGATGAAGTTGGCGGTGGCGATGGGATCAAAGGTGTCCTTGATCCCGTCGTTGTCGGTGTCGAAACCGACGACGGTATTGCGGGTGTTGGCGGAGCCGCCGGCGACGTTGAGGCCCTGCTGAGGATTGAAGCCCTCCATCCAGGAGAGGTCGTCGATGCGGGCGCCGCTGGTGTTGGTGAGGATGACGTCGATGGCGGCGAAGTTGTCGCCGTCGGCGAAGGAGATGGTGCGTGTGATGTTGAGGCCGCGGAAGGCGCCAGCGGCGACCATGCGGCGGTTGTCGGAATCGGACTCGTCGGTGAGAAAGACGGGCAGGCCGGTGGCCTCGCCGGCGTTGCCGTCGTTGCGAGCGGTGTATCCGGCGGCGGAGAGGCCGAAGAACATCTGGGGCGAGATGGGGCCGTCCTCGTCGAAGAGGAACTCGATGTCGTTGAAGCGGAGGCCGACGTTCTGTGTCTGTCCACCGACGGTGCGGTCGGCGAGGAAGGTTCCGTCGTTGGCGATGCCGACCTCGAGGCCGGTGCCGTCGAGCACGCGGGTGGTGTCGCCGATGCCGGGGGCGACGCTTACCGCGAGCGTGTAGTTGCCCGTCGAGGATGCGGGGGTGCCGCCCGCGACGGCGAGGGGGTTGTACTGGAGGTTGGCGCCCTCGGAGACGCCGATGAAGTAGGTGCCGGCTTCACCGACGATGAAGTTCTCGAGGGAGGCGCTCAGGGAGCCGGAGGGGGAGACGAGCGTGAGTTCCTGGCCCGTGGGGTCGAAGAGACGCAGCGCGGCGTTGAGCACGCCCGCGGAGTTCACGTCGATGTTGAGCGTGGTCCCGGCGTCGGCCTGGAAGGAGAAGAGGTCGCGGTCCAGCAGGCCGAACCCGCCGTCGCCGACCACGGCGTCGACGTTCTGGCTGCCGGTGCCGGTGATGGAGTTGAGCGGGGTCGCGGTGACGGTGGTGTCGTTGAGTTCGAAGGGTCCGAAGATGTTGTTCTCGAGGGTCAGGTCGAGCGACCAGGAGATGAGTTGCCCGGTGTGGATGCCCAGCTTGTCATTGATGATGAGGCGCCAGGCCCCATCGGCGTCCTGTCCATCGATCGCGGAGAGCGACTGCTCGGGGCGGTAGGAGCCGGTGAAGGGCGTGGGGCTGGTGGAGACCTGCCGGACGGCCTCGTCGTCGAAGAGAACGTTGCTCAGGCCCTGGCTGTTGGACCCGCCGCGCTGGTTGATGAGGCGGACCTGGGTGCCCTCGGGGCTGATCAGGAGGATCTCGAGGTCGCCGACGAACTCATGCTGGATGTTCAGACGGACGTTGACGTCGCGGACCTCGCGGGAGTCGGCGACATTGATGATGGAAGGAACGGCCTGTCCGATCGAGCCCTCGGCGGGGATGCGGATGGGCTCGGGGATGGAGGCGGAGAAGGTGACGCGGTCGTTGTTGACCAGTTCGACCTCGACGGTGAGGTTGTAGATGCCGATGTCCTGTGCGCCCCCGCTGGCCTGCAGGGTGGGGTCGTAGTCGTCGTTGGGGAAGCCCGAGACGCCGATGTAGTAGGTGCCGCCGGTGGTGACGAAGAAGTCGATGAGGGCGTCGGGTCCGTTGAACTGGTCGTTGTTGGTCAGTTCCTCGCCCAAGGCGTTGAAGAGGCGGAGGTAGGAGTCGAAGCCCGAGGGCAGGGGGAGCTGTGCGGCGATGACCGAGGCGCGGATCAGCCCACCGCGGGGCAGGTTGACGGCGAAGATGTCCACGTCGAGCGCGCCCGCGAGGCCGTCGCCGATGGCGAGGCCCTGGTAGGTCGCGGTGCCCGAGCCGCTGAAGCTGCTGGCGGTGGAGGTGGCGATGGTGTCGTTGGGCTCGAAGGTTCCGGAGACGGCGACGACCTCGAAGTCGTAGACCTCGTCCTCTCCGGTGATCTGGTTGCCGTTGAGGCGGTTGCCGTCGGTGTCGAGGAACTCGGTGTTGTCGAGCGTGAGGCGGTAGAGTCCGACGGGCAGGCGCTGCTGGGCGAAGCCCGAGACGTTGAGGTTGATCTCGACGGTGCGCTGATCGGAGGCCAGTTCGAGGCCCGTGACGGTGACGAGCGAGTCGTCGCCGGTGCCGAAGAGGCGGTCGGTGCCGGCGCGGAGGAGGGTGACGCCGCCGGAGTTGAGGCTGGCCTCCTCCATGTCCTTGTTGAAGGTGACGATGACCGAGTCGAGGCGGGAGCCATCGGCGCGGTTCTGACCGGCGACGGGGCCGGGGTCGAAGGCGATGGTGGTTGGACCGTCCACGCCGATGATCTCGAGCGCGCGGCCGACATCGAGGCGCCCGCCGGAGCGGACGCGGCCCTGGAGGGTGGGCAGCGGCTGCGAAGAGTCGATGAGGATCTGGCGGATCTCGTCACGCGAGACGTCGGGGCGGAGCGTCTTCATCAGGGCGATCGCGCCCACGACCATCGGGGCGGCGAACGAGGTGCCCGAGACATAGGCGTATCCGCCGCCCTCGGCGGTGGTGTAGATCTGCTCTCCGGGGGCGGCCAGGTCGACACGCTCGTCGCCGAAGTTGGAGAAGTTCGACAAGGCGTCCACGTTGTTGGTGGACGCCACGGCGATCAGGCCCGGCACGTCGTAGGAGGCGGGGAAGAAGGTAACGTCGGGGTCGTCGTTGTCGGCGCCGTTGTTGCCCGCGGCGGCGACGAACGAGCCGCCCACGGCGATGAAGTCGGCGATGGCGTCGCGCTCGGCGTCGATGCCGTTCTCGAGCTCACCGGCGTAGAAGCCCTGGTTGAATCCGCCGTAGGAGTTGTTGGAGGCGACGATGTTGTGCCCCTCGCCGATCATGAGGGTGAGGTACTCGTGCGCGGAGACGATGGCGGAGGAGGAGAGGCGACCGAAGCGGTCGGCGATCTTGACGGGGATGATCGAGACGTTCCAAGCGACGCCCGCGACGCCCAGGTTGTTGTCGCCGACGGCGCCGATGGTGCCCGCGACCAGCGTGCCGTGACCCTCGACGTCGTCGGGGTTGTTGTCGAGTTCGCCGAAGTCCCATCCGTTGATGTCGTCCACGAAGCCGTTGCCGTCGTCGTCGATGCCATTGCCCGCGATCTCGCCGGGGTTGCGCCAGATGTTGGCGGCCAGGTCGGGGTGCTGGAGGTCGACGCCGGTGTCGATGACGCCGACGATGACGCTGCGCGAGCCGGTGGTGAGGTCCCAGGCTTCGGGCAGGTTGGCGTCGGCACCGATGGTGCCCAGGCCGCTGCCGGGCACGAACTGCCCGGAGTTTTCGAGCTGCCACTGGTCGGGGAAGAAGGGGTCGTTGGGTACGGCGGTGGGCTGGTAGACCACGTCGGGGACGAAGTCCTTGAGCCAGCGGTACTGGTCCTGGAGCTCGTCGATCATCTGGGGGGTGAAGCCCTCGATGCCGGAGATGACCGCGTGGCGACCCGAGGCCAGGGGGCGGACGGTGCCGGCCGAGAGGCCCAGCTCGCGGACGATCTTCTTGGCCCAGAAGGTGGCCTTCTTCTGGGAGGCGGCGCGGTCGTAGGAGACGAGCCACTGTCCGCGGATGGCTTCGACCTGGCTCTGGCCCCACTCGACCAGCGTGGTGCCGGTGTCGATGGGCCCCTGGGGGACTGGGCCCAGGTCCACCGCGAGCAGCTGGCGGGCTTCAAGGTTGTGGAACAGGTCCGGGGCGCGGGAGCCCGAGCGCGCGGGGCGCGTGGCGGAGGTGGTGTGACGGCGAGAAGTGGTGGACATTGCGACGTACTCCCGTGCCCTCGGGGCGACAAAGTTCGATCATTGTGGGCCGTGCCCCCCCGGTTCCAGGCCCGCGCGTTGCCGCGGCAGGCTGAATCCGAGGCTGTGTCTCACCCGGCATGCCCCATTCCCGTGTTTTGGGAGGGGGTTTCTCGGGCGGTTCCGACGTGCCGCATGGAGTGCGTGGCGCACGCATGGGTGTCGGAAATGGGTTCTGGGGGCGCTTCGTCCGATTGCTCGGTACGGGCGCAACCCCGGCGTCCCCGGTCGGCTCCCACCTATCCGCAGAGGAGGGGCCGGGGTTCCAACCCCTTTACCCGCTCCGCCACGATGCTCCACTATAACAGGGGTCGGGGCGGCGTGCGCGATCAAGCGGGGGTGGATGTGGACTGTGGTTGCCACCCGGGTGGGGCGGGGA
>CAZHKB010000151.1:0-7065 GCA_964533405.1 uncultured Phycisphaeraceae bacterium
TGCCCTCACCCGCGTCCCCCGCGCCACGAGGGCCGACCGATCGCGCGGCCGGTTCGGCTGGGCGACCACACGCGCCGACGCTCACGAGAGGAACACGCTCGCCCCGCCATCGACCACCAACGACTGCCCCGTGATGAACGACGCCCGCTCCGAGCACAAAAACGCCGCGGCGGCCGCCAGCTCCCGAGGCTGGCCCAGCCGCCCCACGGGCGTCGAGGCCGTCATCTTCGCGTACTCCTGCTCGACGCTGGTGCCCGCGGCCTTGGCGCGAACCTGGGCCAGATGCTCGAGGCGATCGGTCGCGTGCAGGCCCGGGCACACGTTGTTGACCAGAACTCCATCGCGGGCGACTTCGCGCGACAGCGTCTTGGCCATCCCGTGTACCGCCGCCCGCAGCGCGTTGGACAGCAACAGACCGTCGATCGGCTGCTTGGCCGAGATGCTCGTGACGTTGACGATCCGCCCCCATCGGTTCTGCCTCATCGACGGCAGCGCGAGGCGGATCAGGCGGACGGCGTTGAGCAGCGTCACGTCGATCGCCGCCCGCCACGCGGCGTCGTCCAGCGTGTCGAACCTGCCCGCCGCCGGGCCGCCGGAGTTGGTGATGAGGATGTCCACGGCGCCGAAGTTGGAGGTCGCTGCGTCGATGAGGGCAAGGCATCCACCCTCGGTGCCGACATCGCATACGACGCCGGCGACCTTGACGCCGGCATGGGCGGCGATGCGCCGCTGGGCGTCGCGCACCGCAGGCTCGCCGCGCCCGCTCACGACCACGCCGCAGCCGTTCTCGGCGAGTTCCAACGCGATCGCGTAGCCAAGACCCTTGCTGGAGGCGGCAATGACGGCCGTCTTTCCGGCGATTCCAAAGTCCATGCGTGGCTCCCAAATCGATCCCCGACCCGACGGAGCCGTCGGCAAGAGCCGACGGGTTGCGCACGGAGCCGCTGGCCCCGTTTACCCGCCCCCTCTCACAAGCGGCGGCCCGTGTGTGCTCACCGGGTCTTCATGCGTTTGGACATCGCCCGCTGGATATCCCGCTGGCTCTCACGCTCGGCGATCGAGTCCCGCTTGTCGTGGCTGGTCTTGCCCGTTCCCACGCCGATCAGCAGCTTCGCGAAGCCGTCCTTGAAGTAGAGCTTGAGCGGCACGATGGTCACGCCCTTGAGCGAGACCTGCTTGGCGAGCTTCACGATCTCGCGCTTGTGGGCCAGGAGCTCGCGGACGCGCACCGCCGGGTGCGCGACAACGCCGGCCGGGCCGTAGGGCCCGATGTTGACCGAGTGCAGGGCCAGCCCCAGCGGTTCCTCGGTCGCGGTCACGTAGCCCTCGGCGATTGAGACGTTGGCATCGCGGATCGCCTTGACCTCCGACCCCAGCAGCACGATCCCAACCTCCACCGTGTCGCCGATGTGGTAGTCGTGGCGTGCCCGGCGATTCTCGATCACCGGCGTCGGGTTTTTCTTCTTGGGCTTGGCCATTCGCGTGCTCAACGATAGAGCATCAACCACAGAGGCACAGCGGCACGCAGAAAAGCAGCAGCAGAGGGTGGGGTCGGGCCGCGATTCCAATCCAGGTCCCTCGGCCTTCCTCGGTGCCTCGGTCTCTCTGCGGTGAACTCCTCCGGAATCGTGTCAGCAACGCCACCCCATCGACGGTTCCCCTGTGGCAAGGTCAAAACTCCGTTCCCTCAGTTCGGCTATTGTTCAGACATGTTCACCCGCGAACCCCGCAAACCCGGGCATTCCTCCACCTCGCTGGTGACCGCCACCACGCCCAAGGAACTTTCTCCCCTCGAAGCCGCGATCATGGACGCCTGTAACCTGCTCCACGAGGTTCGGGCCTCCGGAGCCCACGCCCGCGCCGCCGAGGTCCGGGCGACCCTCTTCGACCTGCTGGACAAGTACGACGCCTCCGATGCCGAAAATCATCCAAACCCCGCGTGGGCACGCGCCAACCAGCGTGCGCTCGCCCATTCCGCCGCCGGAGAAGTGGAACAGGCGGTCGTCACCGAGCGGATCGCCTTGCGGTACGCGGATACCGACCGACGCCGCGAGATCAGCCTGGGCAACCTTGCCGACCGCTGTCTCCGCCTGGGGCGCTACGAGGAGGCGATCGAGCACTTCCTGGAGGCGCAGGCCGTCGCCCCCAGCAGCGTCCCGGTGATGCTGACCGGGGCACAAGCCTTGGCCCTGGCTGGGTTTACGGACGAGGCGGACCGAATCTTCCGCCAGTTCCTCGCCCAGCCCGAGCACCTGCGGCCCGGGACCGAACTTGTCGCCTATATGGAGTACGAGCCGCGCTTGGGCGAACTCGCCGCCGGCCTCCCAGCCTTGGCTGAACTCAAAGCCAGGTGGGAACGCATCAAGCCCAAGGGTTCACAGGAGTGAATACCGGGGCGGCCCGGACTCTTTGTGAGTCCGGGACAGCGCGGAAGGATGCCTCACCATGGAACGGACGCAGCAGGAACTCTTCTGGCGGATGTACGACAAGCAGGTTCGCACCCCGGTCGAGCGGGCGTGCCGTCGCCTCAGCCGCACCCGCACCGACAACGCGATGGACCCCGATGACATGATCGCCTGGGTCGATCAGCGGGTCTGGAAGATGCTGGAAACGGCCGCCTGGCCCACCTTCCACGACAGCCCCACGCCCGAGATCGCCATCGAGCGCCTGGTAAACAACGCCGGCACCCTGGCCCGCTGGGCACACCTGGCGCTGGTCCGCAAGACCTTCCGCCGTGAGGCGCGGGAGGCGGCCTACGAGAAGACCATGGCGGTCGAGGCGCTGGCCAAGTCCACCATGACCCGCACCGAGGTGCTGGCCGCGACCAGCGGCGCGGGGGCCGCGTTCGAGAAGAACGAGGCGATCAACGCCGACCTGGCCAAGGTCCGGGCCGCCGTCGCCGAGCGCATCCGCCAGAAGCTGGCGGCGTCGTGGAGCGAGCCGGGCGAGCGTCAGCGGATCGCGATGGCGCTGGGCGTCACCGATGAATCGACCGACGAGATGATCGAGAGCGCGACCACGGGGGAACTGAAGGTGAACACGGTTCAGCAGATGCGCAGCCGCGCCACGCGCGAGGTGAGGTCCATCATGCAGACGGGCACGCACACGACGACGGGCAAGGTTGCCAAGGCGGTCGGGGCTCTCGTGCTGGCGGCGTTCCTGACGCTGAGCATCACGCCAACCTCCGCCTACGCGGGCGAGCAGACCGGCGGGCGCGGCGGGCGCGGGGGTCGCAGCGTGCAGATGATGCCGGCCGATGAGGGTGGTTTCAAACACCCCGGGGTTCAGCACTGCCCCTCCGCCGAGGTTCGCGAAGAGCAGACCGGCGGGCGTGGTCCGACCCTCTGAACGCGGATCGGGACGACCAGACTTGAGGCACGCTCCCGTGCGGGGGGCGTGCCCTTTGCGTGAACAAGGCGGGCAGCGCCAACCCCCGCGCAATCGTCCACAAACGCTCGTGCTCCCGTTGCCCTGGGCAACCACGCGGGCGCTTGCGGCGCGGCCCCCGTGGAACCACCCGGAGATGGACGCTTCGCGCGCGGGAACTTTCCTACGATGCGGTCGGTATCCAGGTCTGGAGGCTCCATGCGCATTCATCGGGCAGTTGTTTGGCAGACGGTGGTTGGGGCCGGGCTGGCGAGTGTCCCGGGGGCATGGGCGCAGCCGGCGGCCGAGGCTCACGCGGTCACCCCCCAGATCATGGTGGCGGAGGTCCCGCCGCCGTTGCCTGCGGACAGCGAGTCGTCGCGGGCGGCGGCGATGATGATGTCCAACGTGCTGAACCAGGCGATGCTGGTGCCCGGGAGCGACTTCATCGGTCGCCTGGCGGGGGCCGGGCAGTGGCTGGCTGCTCCGGAGATGGCGTCCGCGTTCCCCGAGCGGGAGCGCACCTTCCGTATCCCGGTGTCCACCACGCCGATCTATGTCGGGGACAACGGCGCGGGAGATCACATCACGGTGGTCATCACGCAGCCGGACGAGGCCTTGTTCCGAGCCGTGCTCGGGCAGACGGTGCGCCTCGAGCCCATCACGGATATCGACGTGCTGGCGCAGGTCCGGGAGGCGATGCCCGGCGAGTTGCCGGACCAGGGGAATCTGTACGAGGCGATCATCGCGGACATCAAGGCGGGGACGCTGTGGATCGGGCACGCGCCGACCGCGTTCCCCGAGGGTGCGCGGGCGGTGCACTTCATCGCGGAGCAGCAGCCGGGGATGGACGGGGCCGCGGGGGGTGCTTCAACGCCGCCGGGACCCACGTACACGGTGCTCGACGACGGCACGGTGCGGATGTCGAGCGGCACGATCATCCGCGGCGATGGATCGGTCGAGAAGCCGTTCGAGATCGGGTGGGAGCTGCTGGTGGCGGCCGAGCGGGTGTACCAGCCCCGCAACGGGCTGACCACGATGCCGGACTGGGTCAAGGTGTTCAACGACAAGCATGTGCGGCTGACGGGGCACCTGCTCAGCCCGCTGATGATGGACGACACGAGCCAGATCCTGCTGATGCGCAACCAGTGGGACGGCTGCTGCATCGGCGTGCCGCCTTCGCCGTATGACGCGGTCGAGGTGGAACTGCTCAAGCCGATCAGCCTGGTGCGTGAGCAGCTGAACTATGGCACGATCACCGGGGTGCTCGTGGTCGATCCGTACCTGGTGAACAACTGGCTCGTGGGGTTGTACATCCTGGACGAGGCGCGGGTGGACGCCGCCGATGCGCAGAACTGGGCGATTCCGCAGAACTGAGCGGGAACAGAACCGATCGCGCGCGTGGTCGGCCACTGCGTTGCCACGGCGCGGTTGTGAACTCGCCATGCGTTGGCGGTCGCGTCGACGCCCGCTGTCGGCCAGTCCACATCCGCGCCGCCAATGTGGAGTTGCCCGACCGCTCGCGCGGGTCGGCTCCGTTGTTGCTATCGATCCTTGAAACGCTTGGGCGGTTCCTTTGTGTCGTCGGGTCGGCGCTGCAGAGCCTTGCCGGGGCCGGGCGGCGTGCCCTGCTTGCCACGCTGGGCTTCCTCGACGCGGCGTGCCATGCGGGCCATGAACGTGTCGCTGGTCGACACAGCCTTGCGGCGCGACGCGGCCAAAACCTTGGCCTGCTCCGGGTTGTCCAGGTCGTGCTTGGTGATGTGCTTCTTGATCCAGTTGGTCTGGAAGATGGCGATGGTCGAGTTGGCGATGAAGTAGAGGGTGAAGCCGGCGGGGGCCGCGTACATCATCACAGGGAAGAGCACCACCATCATCCACTTGCTGATGAGCTGGGCCTGCTGCTGCTCGGGGGTCACGCTCGCGCCCGTGGGGGGCGTGAAGGTCTTCTGATGGATGTAGAACACCAGGGCCAGGATCAGCGGCAGGATGTTGAGCGATGAGACCGGGATGGCCAGCAGCGGCACGGTGAAGAGCACGCTGCCGAAGTCCACCACGCTGTCGGGCTTGGACAGATCGGCCAGGAAGGACCAGCCCGGGGCGATCATCTGGAAGATGCCGTAGAAACCCGCCTCATGCCTGAGCTCGACCGCGAAGAAGATCATGGCCGACAGCGCGATCCAGATCGGGGTCTGCAGGAAGGGCGGGATGCACCCGACAAACGAGGCGGGGGTGATGCCCTCCTCGCGCCAGAGCTTGGCGGTCTCCTGCTGGAGCTTGGCCTTGTCGTCCTTGTACTTCTCCTGGAGCTTCTTGAGCTTGGGAGACATCGACTGCATCTGCTTGCCGAAGCGCTGGGTGCGGATCTGCGACCACTTCTGGACCGGGTGCAGCGCGCCGCGGACGCAGAAAACCAGCAGGATGATCGCAACCGCCCAGTCCTGGGTCAGCGTGTGCAGAAGTCGGAGCAGCTCGATGAGCGGGCCGGTGAGCCAGGAGAACGTGCAGGCCCCGCACATGCCGCCGAAGTTGTAGGTCACGAGCCCGGGCAGGCCGACGAGTTTGGCGCGGGGGTCGGCGTTGATGGCGGGCTTGGAGAGCGGCCCGGCGAAGAGGCCGATCGAGGCGGACGTCGTGCCGCCGGGGGCGAGGGTCGTGGAGGCCCCGGTGAGGCGAGTGGCCAGAAGCGTGTCGCCACGCGCGGGCGACAGCGCCTCGACCAGCGGCTCGATGCGGGTGATCGCGGCCAGGCTCTTGGCGGGCGCGGGCTGGGTCGGGTCGGCGATCAGCGTGTGTACCGCGACGCCGAAGTAGCGGTTGGTCATGCCGGCCCAGACCAGGGTGTGCCCGTCGGCCTGGGATTCGGGGGTAGGCCACATGTCCGGCGGCGCCTGCTGGCGCCCACGCGCCGACGTCACGGCCGAGATGACCGAGGCGCGAGGGCGCAGGTCGTCATCGGCGACCACGAACTGCTGCGGAGGGTCGCTTTGCGGATTGGCGAGGTAGCCGATGCGGACGCGGCGGACATCGCCACCATAGCCCGCGGCCTGGTTGCCGATGGTGTCGGGAACCAGGTCGATGGGGCCGAACTGCATGAGCTGGACATCGAGGGGGCGGGTGGAGAGATTGTCGACGGTTTGGTGCAGCGCGACGACGTACGAGTTCGGGGAGACCTCGAAGCGCTTGCGGATGCGCAAGAGCGGCGTCGCAGGGCTGGAGGGATTCGCGCTTCCGACGCTCGGGGGCGGAACCGACGGATCGGACCCGTCGGCTTCCGGGGGCGTCGGCGTGGTTAGAGCGGGCGCACCGACCTCGACGATCGTCGCTTCAAATGTGGCGAAGTTCTCGCCCGAGTCCACCAGCCTCCAGATGTTCTGGCGGGTCGGGCTCTGCCAGAGCACCACATCGCGGGTCGCGCCATTCTCGGTGATGCGGACCAGCGCGGCGGCCATCGGGGAGGCAGCCAGGTCGCGGGTGGTGGTCGTGCCGTCCGCGTTCCAGGTCGTGCTCTGCCACTCGCGCGTGGTCTGGATGCCCTGGCTCTGCTCGGCCCGCCAGGTGGTGTGGTGATGCGCGAGCAAGAGGTTGCCGATGCCCGCGCCGTAAGGAGAAAACTCCAGGCGGAGTTCGTAGGGAGAGGTCTGGTCGAGCAATCCCGGGATCAGGACGCCGGCGTCGTCGTGGGCGTAGGGGGCGCCG
>CAZHKB010000152.1:0-7049 GCA_964533405.1 uncultured Phycisphaeraceae bacterium
ACCCGCAACCACCGGATCGACAGTCCGGTACTCTAACCAATTGAGCTACCACCCCGGATGTGGCCTTCGCCTCGGATCGGCGTCGGCAAACCTGCGGCGTAGGCCACCGCAAAAACACGGACGAAACGAAGCGTGCCCCAAGCCTGTCGAGCCCGATTCGGCACGACTTAATGTAGTTCCGGCTGCCACGAGAGTCAAGTTGGCCCAATGGGCCGGACAGCTGCATCGACGCCGGGCGTCAACCCGGCGCTGACTCACTGGCCCGGCGTCGCCAGCTTGACCGGCGAGCCGTCCACATGCATCCCCAGCGCGTTGCCCTCGGGGCCGATCCGCGAGCCCGCGAAGTACACCACCAGGCACGCCGCCACCAAAGCGGCCACGCTCAGGAACAGCAAGCCCGTGTACACGTCGGGCGAGGAACCCCTGCGCCCGCGACCGCCGGGCATCTGCATTCCGAACTGGGACATCGACGGAACTCCTGGAGGAGGGATCAAGCGGGGGAGAGCGACACAGCGAGACGGGGCGGGGAACACGGGCAACCCGGGACTTCGGTGGCCCCTCGCCTCGTCACCCGGCGACGGCGGAGACCGCGGGCGACGGCAAGCCAGCCCGCCCCACCAAACTCACCGCAGCGAGACGGTGTCGCCCGACTGGATCGTCTGGCCGCTGTTGTTCATCTGGAGCACCGTCGCGACGCACGACTGCAGCTCGACGCGGGTCACCTCGGCGTCGGCGATGTACAGCCCGGGCCGCTGGATGGTCAGTCGGCTGCCCACGCGGACGCCGTCGGCCGTGCCCAGGCTGACTTGGACAAACTGCCGCTGCGTGCTGGAGTCGGTGTTGACGGTGGTGACGCGACCGTTGATCTCGCGTCCGGTGCCCGTGGTGCCGCCGGTGGTACCGCGATTGGAGCCCAGCTGCGCCTGGGCTTGGGCCAGGGCCTCCTGCAGGCCGCGGTTGGTCTGGGTGAGCACCTCGTTCTGGCTCTCGAGGTCCGAGATGCGGTCCTCGAGTTCAAGGCGGGCCCGCCGGAACGCCAGCTCGTTGTCACGCAGCGTGGTCAGTTCCTCGCGGAAGGCCGCGATCAGGTTGGTCTGGGTGTCGATCGTCTCGCGGAACTGCGAGATGTTGTTCTCGAGCGCCTTGGAGCTGTTGACGGCGGCCTGGTGGTCGGCCTCCAACTGGGCCCGCTCCTGCTGCAGCGTCGCGACCTGCGAGTTCAGGTTGGTAACCAGCCCCTGCACGTTGGCGATCTGCGTCGAGTGGACCCCCACCCGCTCAGAGGCCTGCACACGCTCCAGGTCCAGCGCGCTGGACTTGGAGATCGCCAGCGCCTCGGACGCCCGGTACTCGGCCGCCAGACGCCCGGAGTTGCTCGCGTACGCGATCGTGAGCGCCGAGAGCAGCACGCTGAGGATCGCGGCGAACACGATGAAGACCTTGCTGAGTACATGCACGATCGGCTCCTGTCGAGGCCGGGACGAGAGGCCCGGGGAATGGCGAGGACTGAAAGGCAAGAGACGCAGAGGCGAAGAAAACCGCAGACGAAGCCTGAGACACGACAACCCGGAACACAGACCCAGAGCGCAACACACGGTTCGCGGCAAACCGGCGCAAGGCGGTGCGGTAGACCTGTCGACGACGCATCGCGCCAGGTGGGAACAAAGCTCCGAGCATCGACGCACGGCCCGGCACCCGATGCTGGTGCGAGCCGACCTGTCGAGTCGAGATGGCTGCCCTGGGCGGGTCCCCGCACGCCGAGGCACAAACCGGACAAACCAGCAATCCGACTGGAACCACTAGTCTAGCGACCCGGCTTGGGCCGGGCCAGAGGCTTGCAGGCCAAGTCGCCCCGCCCGTGGGCCTGAAGACCCGACGCGGGGCGGGATTGATACCGGATCAGGGCGGGTGCTGTCAACTCCGACGGTTGTTGGCGGCACGCCCCAAGGGCGGTGGGGATTGTTCGCTCGCCATCCCGGACGGGTTCCACAGACGCCGACCTGCGGGGTGGGCGTCCGCCACGGGCCGCCCGACCGTGAGGCAGGGCTCCGAATCGCCCTCGATTCAGCCTCGAACGCAGCCTTTCCGAGAGATGCGTGGGCCCACCCCGGGGTGATTGACGCCGCGCCACGCCGCGAGCGGATGCGGGCGGCTGTGATTATCGGCCCGTCAGCCGATTCGTCGCGGCAAGCACCCCCGCCGCCGCCGCCACCTGCACCGACGGGTCGGCGTCGTCCAGCATCGCCTCCAGAATCCCCAGACGGTCCCTGGGCAGCGTGCTGGCGTACACCGACGCCACCTGGGCCCGGATGGCCGGGCTGGGGCTGGTGGCGTACTCGTCGGCGATGAAATCCCCGTCCCGCCGACCCAGTTTGGCCACCGAATGCGCCGCCGCCAGGCGGATTTCCGCCGGCATCTGGTTCCCCTGCTCGTCCTGGGTCACCGCCAGGTTGATCAGGTCCGGGATCGACCGCTGGGCGTCCACCTCGCCCAGAATCTGGGCGGCCAGGGCGGCGGCTTCCAAATCCTCGGGCCGGCTGGGGAACAGGGCCGCGTGCAGCGTGTGGAGCTGGTCGTCATCACCCAACTTGATCATCGCCTCGGCGATCTGCAGGCGCATCAACAGCAGGGCCGACTCCCTGGCTCGCGGCATGGGGCGAGAAGCCGCCTGCCGGAGCATCCCAAGGGCCGACTCCTCCCCAATCTCCCCCAGAATGAACGCGGCATAGGCCCGGACCTGTGGCTCATCCGACTCGAACAGCATCCGCCCCAACGGCGACAGATCGGGGCTCTCATCCAGCCGCTTCAGGGCAAACAGGGCCGCCGCTTGGACGTAGGGCGACGGGTCCGTCGCATTCAGCCGCGCGGCGGGGAGGGCCGAGTCCAGTTCCTGCCGACCCGCAACCATCAGCCCGACGGCCCTGACGCCGATGTTGTCGTCCAGAACCGCCAGAGCCACGATGGGCTCCACCCGGCCCGGTGCGCCCTCCAGCCCCTCCACCGCGTTGGCACGCACTTGCGGATCCTGATGCCCCGACAGGTCGACCAGCATCCCAATCGCCCGCTCCCGCAGGGCGGAGATGTTCACGGCGGTGACGGGCTGGGCGGCGGGCTGGGCACTTGGACGGGAGTCCTGGCGGGCGTTCTGGGCCAGGGCAGGGAGCGCACACATCAGGCTCAGCCCCGCGATCAGAGCGAGAAACGAGGCGTCAGAACGGCTGGCGGGGCGTGTCATGCGGAGGCTCCAAGTGCGGCCCGTGCGTCGGCCGCCAAGTCCAGTTTATCGGCCGTGGTCGCCCACGGACTCCGCCTTGGCCCGACGGATCGGCCACCAGGCGGCCACGAAAATCGGGGCCGACAGGATCATCAGCGACAGGCCCAGCCAGTCGCCCAACGTCGAGTAGATCGTTCGTCCGCCAGCGAGTGGAAGTTCGGCCATCAGCACGCCATCGGCCAGAGCGGCCTGGCCGCGGTAGCCCGGGGGGTCGTCGGGCGTTCGCACGCCGCGGGCGATGACGCGCCCGTGGTGGTCGATCGCGCACGAGATCCCGGTGTTGGCGGCCCGCACCACGGGGACGCCATTCTCCACGGCCCGCCAACGGGCCAGCTGGAGGTGCTGCTCCCGCGTCGCGTTGGAGTTCCCGAACCAGCCGTCGTTCGTCGGGTTGACAATGACCACGGGCGCGCCCCACCCGGTCTGTGAGTACCGAGCCCGCGCACGATTGACCAGACGACGGCACAGGTCGGCGTCAGTGCTCTCAAAGCAGATCGGGGTGGCGAGCAGGACCCGGTCGTGGTGGCGGAACGTACCGCGATAGTCCGAGTCGTTTCGCGCAGGCGCCTCGAGCGCGACCGGCACCTCGAGAACGCTCGGGCTTGTGCTGGCCGAGAGGTCAAACGACATGCCCGCCGCGGCGAAGCCCAGCAGTTGCTTCTCGAGCCAGGGCCACGCGGAGATGTAGGGCATGACCTCGCCAAAGGGCGTCAGGTGGACCTTGTCGTAGCGCCCGATCACCCGGCCCTCGTGGATCGCGTACGCGCTGTTATAAAGGTGGTCCGTCTCGAGATCGATCGTCCGATCCGGGTTCGTGATGTACCTGGCGTTCTCGTGCGCGATCGCGCCCACAACCATGGGAATGTCGATCGCCTTCTGACGATCAAAGAACGTCTGGGCCAGCGCGCCCACGGGGATTCCCTCACGCGTGCCGTCGGGCTTGGTGATGAACCACGCGATGCGGGCCTCTGCCTCGGCCTGCCGGGACTGGTCATCCAGCGATGAGCCGGGGAACATGGTCTCGGGCCAGACGATCAGGTCCGGCGGCCCGGAGCGGGCCGCCTCCTCGGTCATCTCAAGGAACCACAGCAGGTCGTCGATCCGCTGGGCCGGCGGCCACGACATCTTGTTCGACTGGGCCATGTTGGTCTGGACGATCCCGACGCGGAGGAACGTGTCGATCGGCTCGTGCCGATTTGTGGCCTCGCGCGAGGGCCACATGACGACGCTCGCGAAGGCCGCGAGCCCGATCGTCCACGCGATCGCAATCCCCGCGCGAACCAACGTCGGGCGGGCCGCCAGCCAGCCCACCGCGGCGCCGGCCGCCGCCGCGATCGCCGAGACGCCCATCGCCCCCACCCCCGTCGCCGCATCCGCCAACCACGCCCAGTTAATCAGCGGATGCCCCACATAGAACCACGGATACCCATCGAACGCGACCACGCCGCGCAGGAACTCAAGCCCCGTCCACAGCACCGGCGCGGCCAGCAACACCGGCACCCGCGGCCAGCGCCGCCGCATCCGGATCAACGACCACACGAAGACCAGCGGATACAGGATCAGAATCACCGTCACGAACGGCGTCCCGGGCCCGGCCACATCCCACAGCCACGCGTGTTCCACGGCGTAGAACGGAGCGATCCCGATCGCGGCGAACAGGGCGGGGCGGAAGGCACTCACGACGCCCGATGCCCCCGGGTCTAGGCTCCCGGCGGGAGCCGGGGGTTGAACGTCGAAAGCCCTTGAACCCAGCTCATCTGGTGAATCCACTCCCGGCTCCCGCCGGCGGCTCGGACCACCACCGCGCTTCCCGCTCCGGGTTTCTCGCTCCACCAGCCACACCAGCGGCCCAATCGCGACCAACGAGCACCCCCAGAACGAGAACGGCGGGAACGCCGCGATCATCAGCAGCGCGAACAACAGCCCCGCGGCGAACGGGATCAGCCATTCGAGCGAACGTGGCGGGCGCGGGAGTCGGGGGAGTTTCATCCGGCGGCTCGCGGGGGTGATGGGGGGACAAGGGACATCTCGAGAAGACTACCCCCTCCGTCGCCGTCGCAGAGCCTCAGCGACACCTCACCCTCACGCGGGGGAGGGGAGTCGTCCGCTCGCGCGGCCGGATCCGCGGCGCCCTTGCGTTTCACGCGATCACTTCCCGGCGTAGTCGATCAGCCGCGCGATCTCGACCTGCAAGTCCTTGCGCGCCACCACACGATCGACCAGCCCCGACTCCATCAGGAACTCGGAGCGCTGGAAGCCGTCGGGCAGTTCCTGGCGGATCGTCTGCTGGATCACCCGCGGCCCGGCAAACCCGATCAACGCCTTGGGCTCCGCCAGGATCACATCGCCCAGCATCGCGAACGACGCCGTCACCCCGCCCGTCGTCGGGTCGGTCAGCACGCTGATGAACAGCCCGCCGGCCTGGTCGAACCGCGCGAGCGCCGCCGAGGTCTTGGCCATCTGCATCAGCGACAGCCCCGACTCCTGCATCCGCGCCCCGCCCGAGCACGACACCAGCACGAGCGGCAGGTTGTTGGCCGTCGCGTGCTCGATCGACCGCGTGATCGTCTCGCCCACCACGCTGCCCATCGAACCCATCATGAAGGTGAGGTCGAGGCAGCAGAGCATGGCGGCCCGCCCGCGGATGAACGTCTGCCCGGCGAGCACCGCGTCGATCCGCCCCGTCTTGGCCTGCTCATCCTCCAGCCGCTTGGCGTAGGGCTTCAGGTCGGTGAACTTCAGCGGGTCGCCGGGCGTCAGGTCGGTGAACATCGGGACGAACGAGCCCTGGTCGGACAACTGCCGCACGCGCTCGGTCGCCGAGATCCGGAAGTGGTGCTGGCACTCCGGGCAGACGTGCAGTTCCTGCTCCATCTTGCGCCGGTAGATCATCTGGGCGCACGACGGGCAACGCAGCCAAAGACCCTCGGGAATGACGGCCCGGCGCGCGGGCTTCATCTCGCTCCAGGTCTTGCTTGGGGCTTGGCTCATTCACGCTCAGGGTAGGCCGATCCAACAGCACGGATGCCTCAGAAATCTCGCCCGGCAAACCCGTCCACCGTCATCATCATGCCCGGCACGGGAGCGCATCCATAATGGCGGACGAACGGCTGGACATAACCGCGATCGTGTTTCTCCGCGCGAGCGCTGCCATCCACGCGAGAGATCATCCAAGGCCCAAGTTCGCCGACCCGCTGAGCCCGCAACGGTTGAAGACTCTCCTCGTCATCGACGTACAAACGTTTCTGCGCCGGAGACATGGCATCCGAACTTCGCATCCCGACAAAGTTGTTCAGGTCGTCCGGAGGAGATGCGCCTCGCCAGAACGTCGGCGCCGCGAACGCGGTGCAACTCATCTCGAACCTGGAGTAGACCACGCCCGGGGAAAACTCAATCGGCGGCTCCTTGTACTCGAGAAACCCCGCGTCCGGAATGTACCCCGGCCAGAGCAGCGAACCCACAAATGACCGCTGGTTGAAGTACTCGCCCATCGGCAGGGTAACGCCCGCGACAACCAGAGGCTGCCACGGTTCACGGGGGACGGTCAGGTATGGCAAGGAATCCGACGAATCCGCCGCGTACAGCCCTGTTGCCGCGTGAACCTGGCGAAGGGCCGAAAGCGACGCGGTCGCCCTGGCCTGCAACCGCGCCCCTCTGAAGGCCGGAATTGCCAATGCCGTCAGGACTGCAATAATGCTGATGCTGACCAACAACTCGACCAGTGGGATCTCTGAACAACCCAACGCAACCGCCCGCGATCGGATAGCGTGTGTTT
>CAZHKB010000153.1:0-7017 GCA_964533405.1 uncultured Phycisphaeraceae bacterium
GTTCCGACGCGGTGCGTCGGGGTCGGGGCGGGGACGCCGCGGCTCGCGTGGTGCGATCGCCTGCCCCATCCGTCACCGTGGCAGAGCCTCGGTGAGACCTCCCCCGCACGCGGGGGACGAGGGTCAGCGGGCGACTTCGATGGCGCGGGTTTCGCGGAGGACGGTGACCTTGATCTCGCCGGGGAATGTCATTTCTTCGCTGACGCGTTTGGCGATGGAGTGGGCGATGAGGAAGGCTTCGTCGTCGCCGACTCGGGCCGCGTCGATCATGACGCGGACTTCGCGGCCTGCCTGAATCGCGTAGGCCTCGGTCACGCCCGGGATTGCGAGAGCGATGTCCTGGAGTTGGTTGAGGCGCTGGACGTAGCGTTCCATGCTCTCGCGGCGGGCGCCGGGGCGTGCGGAGGAGACGGCGTCGGCGGCCATGACGATGGGGGTGTAGAAGGAGGTTGAGGGGATGTCGGCGTGGTGGCCGCCGATGGCGTTGAGGACGGGGTCTTTTTCGCCGAACTGCTTGGCGAACTCCATGCCGATTTTGGGATGGCCGCCCTCCATTTCGTGGTCCATGGCTTTGCCGATATCGTGGAGGAAGCCGCAGCGGCGGGCGAGGCGTCCGTCGAGGCCGAGCTGATCGGCGATGATCTGGCAGAAGTAGCCGACCTCGATGGAGTGGCGCAGGACGTTCTGACCGTAGGACGTGCGGTAGTGGAGCTTGCCCATGGCTTCGGAGATTTTGGGGTGGATGCCGCGGAGGTTGGCTTCGAGCACGGCGTCCTTGCCGGCCTTCTGGACCTTCTGCTCGATCTCGCTCTTGACCTTTTCGACGATCTCTTCGATACGGGCTGGGTGCATGCGGCCGTCGGCGATGAGGCGTTCGAGGGATTCGACGGCGATGGCCTGGCGGATTTTGTCGAAGCAGGAGACGACGATGACGCCGGGGGTGTCGTCGACGATGATGTCGACGCCGGTGGCCTTCTCGATGGCGCGGATGTTGCGGCCCTCGCGTCCGATGATGCGGCCCTTCATGTCGTCCGACGGGATGGCGACGGTGCGGACGGTGGTTTCGTGGACGGTCTCGGTGGCGTAGCGCTGGATCGCCATGAGGGTGATCTCGCGGGCCTTCTCCTCGGCCTCGGTCTCGGCATCCTCGTTGATCTTGCGGACGCGCTTGGCGACCTCGTGACGGGTCTCGTCTTCGACGCGCTGGAGGAGCAGTTCGGTGGCCTGGGCCTGCGTGAGGTTGGCGACCTCGTGGAGTTTGTCCTTCTGCTTCTGGAGGAGGGTGTCGACTTCCTTCTCGCGGGCCGTGAGCACGGTTTCTTTGGCGGTGACGCGCTCGGTGGCCTTGGAGAGATTGGCGTCCTTGGCGGAGAGGGACTCCTCCTTGCGGTCGATGAGGTCCTCGCGTTTGGTGAGGCGGCGTTCGGTCTCGCGGATCTCGTTGCGGGCGGCGTCAAACTCGGCGTCGGCCTTCTCCTTGCGATCGATGGCCTGGCGTTCGGCGTCGAGTCGGACACGCTCGCCGGCGTTTTTGGCGTCGGCCCCGGCGCGGGTGAGGATCTGCTCGGCCTCGGCCTTGGCCTGGCCCAGGGAGCGGCCCATGAGGGCGCGGACGCCCAGGAACGCGCCGACGGCGCCGACCACCAGACCGGCGATGCCGATGAGGATGGCCATGCCGGTCTCGACGGCGAGCGTGAGCGCGCCCAGCCAGGACGCGAGCGGTCCCGTGAAGAGATCAGGTGCAAGAGTCCCCATGCGGCCGCCTCCCGCCGGGCATCCCTTTCGGGAGGACCGGTCAGAAACACGGCGCCGTGTGCCGCGAGGCAACTCGCGGGCTGTCGGGGCGAGGGCTCAGCCGGGCGGTGTCTCCGGGGCGAGTGTCGTGCGCGGGGCACGGTGCGCCACGGCGAGGGAGGGGAAGGATTGACAGGATCGTCGCGCTACCTTGGCGCTGTGTTCTTGATTCGGCGCGTAGTGCGAAACGTGTGGCATGGCAATCCCCGACCATCGGATGCCGCCCCCAAGAGAGCCCGGGGGGTGGACATCTTCAAACACTGCGTACACGGTGCGTTCGGCGTGAGCCGTTCGCTCCGCGGCTGATTCACCATCGTCCCGACCCAGGGCGCCGGAACTTCCAAACCCAGCCCCAAGCCTGTGCCGGGGGCAACGGGTAGTCTATCCCCCCAGCGGGGGGTGAGTTCGCGCGAAGCTGCCTTCGGACGAACCAAACGGGCGGTTGGACCGATAGAGTCTGGGGTGATTGAGGCGGGTTGGCGCGATGGTACGAACAAAGACCAATCGACAGGAGCTCATGGTGAAACTCTTTACTTCTGGTTGGATGGCTGACTCCAGTTTGAAGACAAGTGCCCGCTGGGGGGCTGTGCGGGCGGTTGGTTTGGTTGTGGTTGCGGCGGCCTGCGTGGCGTCGTTGGCGGCGGGGTGCGCGACGCGCGGGAGCGGTCGCCTGGCGCGGTCGGAGACGATCGCGGGGACGGCGCTGTCTCCGACGACGCTGCCGACGATCGACATCGTGAACCCCAACGGGTCGGTGCGGGTGGTCATCGATCCACGCGAGCCTGTGGCGCGTTGGGAGTGCAACATCACGGCCGATGCGTCGGTGTCGCCCGAGCGGATCAAGGAGCTCGAAGCCACCGGCATGCGGGGGCTGGTGCAGGTGGAGGGCGGGCGGAACGTGATCAAGATTCGCCCGACGCAGGAGCTGCTGGACACGCCTGGCGTGTATGTGGCTCTGGAGGTGCGGTCGCCCTCGAATCGCGGGGTGTATGTGCGATCGACGGGCGGGCCGATCTTCTTGAATGGGGTGTCGGGGCCGATGTCGATCACCAACGGGCTGCGGAACGGTGAGGGTGGGTCGGTGACGGTGCGGACGAACGAGCCGTTGACGGACCCGATCTGGATCGACACGCCCCGCGGGAACGTGGACCTGTTCATGCCGCCGATGTCCAAGGGCGTGTTCGCGCTGCAGTCGGACGACGGAACGGCGGATTTCTACGCGGTGCGAGGGCATCTCGATGGGGTCCGCGTGACGCCGCTGACGTGGAACGGGACGTTGAATGACGGCACGAACGAGGTCGTGCTGAGGTCGGGCCGTGGGCGGGTTCGGGGGATGGTGGATAGGAACCCGGACTCGACGTGGCGGGCTTCCAACGATCCGCGGGATTGGGATGCGCGGTGAGGTCGGGCCAGGCGTGAGTCAGGTCGAGGGGTGGAGCGCGAGAGGTCGTGCACGAGCATGGCTCCGCACAGAGCCGGAACCATGCCACTCCGGGGCAACGGGGCCGCGCCACCCGGAATCGGCGCGTGGCGGTGCCCAATCAGCGGTTCGAGCGTCCGTGGCTACAATCGCTTGAGCGGCGGTCGGTGCTTGCACGCCGTGCCCGTGTTCTCGCGCTCGGAGATCCCCGAATGACCGTTCTGGAATCCGCAGCCGGGTCGAGTTCATCGCGGCTGGTTGGCGAATCGCTGGGGGTGGCGATCTCCGGGTTCGCGTACTACCTGCCGGCCGGGGTGATCACCAACGCCGATCTGGCGAAGATGGTGGACACATCCAACGAGTGGATCGTGGAGCGGACGGGTATTCGCTCGCGGCACCGGGCGGCGACGGAGGAGGCGACGAGCGATCTGGCCCTGCACGCGGCACGGGGTGCGCTGGATCGGGCGGGGGTGACGGCGGCGGACCTGGACATGATCCTGGTGGCGACCGCGACGCCGGATTCGCCGGTGCCGGCGACGTCGTGTTTGCTGCAGGCGAGCCTGGAGGCGAACCGGTCTGCGGCGATGGATTTGAATGCCGGGTGTTCGGGGTTTCTGTTCGCGCTGCACACGGGGGCGTGCTTCGTGCGGGCGGGGGCGGCCCAGCGCGTGCTGGTGGTGGGGGCCGAGACGCTGACGCGGGTGACTGATTATTCGGATCGGCGGTCGTGCATTCTGTTTGGCGATGGAGCGGGCGCGGCGGTGGTGACGACGCCGCGGCTTGCGACGCCCAACGCCGCGCTGGGGCCGGCGCAGCGGATGGAGCTGCTGTTTTCGTCGCTGGGAACTGACGGGGATCAGGCGGCCCTGATCGACATTCCCGGCGGTGGGTCGCGGCACCCGGCCAGCGAGCAGACGGTGCGCGGGAAGCAGCATTTCTTGCGTTTGGACGGCACGGCGGTGTTCCGCCAGGCGGTGCGCCGAATGTCCGAGGCGGCGCGAGAGGCGCTGGAGGCCACTGGGCTGACGGCGGCGGATATCGACTGGATTCTGCCGCACCAGGCCAACGCGCGGATTGTGACGGCGGTGGCGGATCAGGTGGGGATTGATCACAGCCGCGCGATGCTGGACATGGCCGAGACGGGCAACACGTCGGCGGCGTCGATCCCGATCACGCTGGGGCGAGCGCGGGACAGCGGGATGCTGCGGGATGGCCAGCGGATTCTGATGCTTGCGTTTGGGGCGGGGCTGACGTGGGCGTGCCAGATCTGGCGGGTGCGAGCGGGATGATCGCACGGGGATCGCGCGAGAGTTTCGCCACTATGCATGGGCTCGTAGTCGCGGTCGCGCAGGCCGAGCGGCGTTGCAAGCACGCGGCACGGAACGCACCCCCAAGGGCGTGGCAAGCCTTCAACCCGGATCGGTGGCTCCGTGACTGACTGAACCGACGCGGACCCATCACCCATGCTGACGTCCCAGCCAGATAGGATCTCTGAACACCCCAACCTGCCGCGTGATCGGGTGGAGTGAGATGCCAAGCGCGGAGGCGGAACATGGCCGAACGGACCAACGCGGTGAGCGGGCTGATCGACGGGATGACGGCGGACCTTGGGGGTCCTCGGACCACGGCGGTCTTGGCGCGGCTGGATCGGGCCGTGCCGTGGGCGGCGCTGGTCAAGCCCATCGCGGCGTTGCCCGAGTACCGCGGCAAGGCTTCGCGTGGATGAAGAACATGGGCTACCGGCGTGTGCGCTACCGGGGCCGACGACGCAACGAGGTGGACTTCGCGCTGAACCTGATCGCGTACAACTGGAAGACAAGCCTGAGCCTGACCAAGGCCGCGAGACGCCTTGCGCCCAAGGTTGAGAAACAAAGCGCCCGATGGACCCGACCTGGAAGTCACGCCGTCACTTCACCTCATGCCGCTCGTTGAGGCGGTTGTTCAGGAGTCCCCTGAGTCCATGCACGTTCTCTCGGTCAACATCTCCGGCCCCGTGACCCGGCCCAAGGGCGATGGCACGCTCACCACCGGGATCTTCAAGCGGGCGGTGAGCGGGTCCGTGCGGATCCACACGCTTGGCCTGGAGGGCGACTTCGTCGGCGATCTGCGGCATCATGGCGGCGAGCACAAGGCGGTGTACGGGTACACGATGGAGAACATCGAGCGGTGGCGGAGCGAACTGGGACGGTTTGATCTGGGGGCGGGGGCGATGGGCGAGAACCTGACCACGCGGGGGCTGGATGAGACCGACGTGTGCGTGGGCGACCGAGTTCGGATCGGCTCGTGCGTGCTGGAGGTGAGCGAGCCGCGCACGCCGTGCTCGACACTGGCGATGGCGATGGATGACAAGGCGTTCCCGAAGGCGTTTCTGGGGAGCGGGCGGACGGGGTTCTACATGCGGGTGGTGAGCGAGGGGGCGTTGTGGGCGGGGGATGCAATCGAGCGGGTTGAACGGCGCGAGCGCGGGCCTCGGGTGCCGGTGGGGGAGGTGTCGCGGATCATGCTGCTCGCGCCGGATGATGTGGAGGGAGCGCGGCGGTGCCTGGAGATCGCGGCTTTGGGGCCGACGTGGCGGGAGAGGTTTGAGAAGAGGGTGCGGAAGGCGCGGGGATGAACGCGAGTCGTTGAAGGCGGTTGGAGTTCAGTCGCGCCTCCGGCAGCAAGAAAGTCGAACGGGGGCGTCCTCGCCCGGCGGGCGAAGACGGCGGGGAGAAGGGTTCACCAGACCGACTCACCCTCGGCCGGGGGCTGGTTCTTCTTGCGCTTTGGGGCTTTGACGCGGGGGGTGGGGGCGCCGAGTCCGCCGCCTCGGGCCGCGGCTCGTGAGGCGACTTGGCGTCTGTCCGCGCTCCAGAGTCCGCCGCCGCGGATGACTGAGAGGATGCAGGCGCCCAGGAGGAGCCAGGCGAGGAGGAAGGGTGCGAGGGGTTCGGGGCCAGGGGCACCGCTGGCGGGCTGAGGCCACTGGTTGTCGGGGATGAGAAGGTGGAGGGTGATGGCGCCGAGCATGGCGAGGATGCCCAACGCCGCGCCGACGCGGGTGAGCCATCCGAAACAGAGCAGAAACCCGGCCAGGACGTCGGTGACGGGGATGACGATGGCCAGCACGTCCGGCGCGGGGAGGCCCGCGGCGCGTGCAAGCGGCGCAACGGGCACCGCGCCGACAAGGGAGGCCAGGCCGATGAGCGCGAGGGGGAGTCCGGCGACGAGTCGCGGGATCATCGGCCACTTCGCGTCGGTGGTGCGCTGGATGGCGTCGAGCATGGGTGAGGTTATGCCGGGCGGTATGATCGCGCGATGCGAGTTCTGGGAATCGACATCGGCGGGACGAGCGTGAAGGCCGCGGTGATGGTGGGCGACCGCGTGGAGGGTCAGGCGTCGAGCGGGAGGTACTCGCGGCCTGACCTGGCGGCGCTGGTGGGGGCGATCCGCGAGGCGGTTCATGGATGTGGAGCGAACGGGACTGGACGAACCGGTGGAGCCGGCTTCGAGGCGGTGGGTCTGTGCGTGCCGGGCCGGCGAGATGAGACGGGGCTGTGCGTCGTCGCGAGCGTCAATGTGCCCGCGGTGGTGGGGCAGCGGCTGGATGCGCTGGTTGCGGCGGCACTGGGGGACCGGGCCGAGGTGGATTCAAGCGGGAACCGGGACGCGCTGGTCGTGACGAGCGATGCGCACGCGGCGGCCGTGGACTTGGCCGCGAGGCTTGCCCCGGCACCCGATGGCCCCCGGCGACTGCTCGCGATCTCGCTGGGGACGGGGGTGGGGGCGTGCGTGCTGGATGGGATGTCGGGGTTGCGGGTGTC
>CAZHKB010000154.1:0-1890 GCA_964533405.1 uncultured Phycisphaeraceae bacterium
CCTCTATGTGATGGCCCGCCAGAAGTTCCTCGACGAGGACCTCACCGGCGCGCTGGCCGACATGGAGGCCGCCGTCGCGCTCGACCCGGGCGCGCCGAGCCTGTGGGTCGCGCTCGGCGAGGTCCGTCTTCGCGCGGGCCAGGACGAGCAAGGCATCGACGCCATGCGCCGCGCCGTCGCCTTGGGCCTCGAGCACCCGCGCCCGCTCCTGCTCATGGCCGCCCGAGAGACCACCCACGCCACCGCCCAAGCCGCCATCCATCACGCCGCCCGCGCCGTCCGCGCCGAGGGCCTCGACGACGATCCCGCCCTCCCGCACATGGCCTGGGCCACGCTGGGCGACGCCCTGCTCGCGGGCGGCTACCTGCGCGCCGCGGCCCATGCCCACGTCCGCGCCTTCGAGCTCCCCACAAGCTTCCCCTCCGACACCCAGTACCCCGGCGAAGTCTCCAGCATGTACCGCGCCGCGTGGGACGCCTCCTTCCAGGCCGGCACGCTCGCGATCACCGTCCAGGACTGGGACGCCGCCGCCCGCGCCTTCTCGATCGCTCTGGGCTCGCGGAGCGTGGACGAGGCCCGCGTCCTGCCGCCGCTGGTCATGGCCCACATGCGCCTTGGCCGCCCCGCCTCGGCCGCGCTGGCCATCCTGGAAGCCATCGAGTCCCGCGGCGCGGCCGCCGACGAACGCACCCTCCGCCTCATCCGTTACCTCCGCGACCACTCCTCGGTGGGTCCGATGCTCGCCGCCGCCCTCACCGAGATGGACGCCCGGGTCCGGGGACGCTCGCCCTCTATCGAGACCACGATGGCCCGCGCCGTCGCCGCCGGGCTGCCCGACGGCCTGGATCGCGG
This sequence comes from uncultured Phycisphaeraceae bacterium, assembly GCA_964533405.1. Classification (GTDB taxonomy): domain Bacteria; phylum Planctomycetota; class Phycisphaerae; order Phycisphaerales; family UBA1924; genus JACKHA01. The sequence continues at coordinate 853 of CAZHKB010000154.1, forward strand.
CCCGCTCGCCGAGGCCTACGACCGCTTCCCCAGCCAGACCGCCCTGGCCCAGGAACTCCTCGGCTCCTTTGGCCCCGCCGAACTCGAGCTCGCGCTCGACGTCGCGTGCCAGCTCGCCGATCGCCACCCCGTGTTCGCGCAGATCGTCGCCGACGCCATGATCCGTTCGGGCCTGCGCACCCCGGCCGCTGTCGGCTCGCTCCGCGCTCGCCCTCCGAGCCAGGGCCGCGACCTCCTGCTCGGGCGTCTGCTGGTCGAGACGGCGCGATACAACGATGCCCGCGCCGTCCTCGCTGGCGCGGAGTTCGTCGACCCCGCGCCGGGCCACCCAGGCTCCGACCCCGCGACCCTGCACGCCCTCGATCTGTCGGCCGCTCGCCGCTATCTCGCGCTCACCATCGAGGCCGCCGCCGGCGACACCGCCGCCGCCCGCCGGGTCATCGACTCCTGGCCCACCCCCGCGACCACGGGCGAGCGTTTGCTGCTGGTCCTGGGCCTCCGCGCCATCGGCGACCTCACCGCTGCCGCCGACGCTGCGGGTGAGCCCGAAGCCACCACCCTTGAAACGGACGAGCCCTCTCGCGTCCTTCTCGCGCAGGTCGCCCAGATCGCCCGCGCCCGCGGCCAACTCGAACAAGCCGAACGCCTCGCCACCCGGGTCATCGAGGCCGACCCCTACGCCGAGCAGGGCTACGGAATCATCATCGCCATCCACACCTCCGGCGCCGCCACCGCAAATCCGCAGACCCTCGCCCAGACCGTCCGCCTCCTGCGGGAGAACATCCCCAGCAGCCCGCTTCTGCGCTATCTCTCCGCCCGCGAACTCGCCCAGGGCGGGCGCCTGGCCGACGCCGACGCCCGCCTCCGCGCGCTGGCCGAGGACCACCCCAGCGACGACACCGTCCTGCGCTCGCTCACCGAAGTCTGGTCACAGCGAGGCGTGCGAGAGGGCATGGCCATCCTCGACGACGCCGAGGCGTTTCTCGCCCACATCGCCGCCGACACGCCCACCACCCTCGCCCCGCCCGCCGCCCTCGT
>CAZHKB010000154.1:1900-6977 GCA_964533405.1 uncultured Phycisphaeraceae bacterium
GCCATGCTCCGCCTCACCCGTGACCGCCCCGCCGAGGCCGTCGGCGCGATCGGCGCCTGGCTCGACCGCGGCCTGCTCGTCACCGCCGAGGATCGCGCCCGCCTCCGCCAGATCATCGACCCGCTGCTCCGGCGCGCCACCAGCACGCCCGACTCCCCCGCGCGTGGCGCGCTGCTGGGTCTGTGGGACCGGCTCGACGCCGCCGGCGTCACTCTTGACGCCTCCATGCATCAGGCCCGCCTCGTGCTGCTCTCGCAGCGTCCTCCGTTTGATGATGCCGCGCTGCTCGCGGCCGCGACCCGCGCCGCCCACGACATCCCCGCGATGGACCCCGCCGCTTTCATCGCCCCCGCCAGCCGCGTCGTCCAGGGCGGACGCCCGGATCTGGCCCTGGCCCTGCTCCGCGCCGCCGCCGCGCGCCCCGTCGGCCTCCGCCCCGAGGACACCACCCGCTGGGCGGGCCTCATCGCCCAGCACGGCGCTGGCGACGACCTCCGCGCACTCTTTGACCTCACGCGCGACCCGGCGGGCCTGAACGCGATCCTGAACGCCATGCCCGCCGCCCCCGACGCGCCACCCGCCGACCCGGCCCGCCTCAAGGCCGACATCGCCTACTCCATCGCTGGCGCCGTCCGCATTCTCGATCGGGACGAGCAGGCCACCGAGTCCTTCCTCGAACTCGCCCTCGAACTCTTCCCCGAGCACGAGGGCGCGGCCAACGACCTGGGCTACCAATGGGCCGATCGCGGCGTGCGACTGGACGACGCCCAGCGCCTCCTCGAAATGGCAATCCGCCTCCAGCCCGACGAATCCAACGTCCTCGACTCGCTCGGCTGGCTCCGATACAAGCAGGGCCGACTCTCCCACACGCTGGATGACGCGGGCCTGCCGGTCCCCGGCGGCGAGGGCGCCGTGACGTTGCTCCAGCAGGCTGCCGCGGGCCTGGCCGACACCGCCGGCCCCGTCACGCACGACCAACTCGGCGACGCCCTGTGGCGGGCCAGCCGACGCGACGAGGCGCTGGCCGCCTGGCGGGAGGCCATCCCCCGCGGCACCCGCACCGTCGAGGCCTACACCGCCGGCGACGCCCCCCCGACCATGCGGGCCGACGCCCAGGCTCGACTGGCCGGCATCACCGCCAAGATCGCCGCCGTCGAAGCCGGCCAGGAACCCCAGGTCGCGCCGCTGGGCGAGGGCGTGACCGAGGCGCGGTGACGCCAACAATCGACCCCCGGCCTCCCCCGCCGGGCTCTGGAGCACCACCTTGGCCGGGCACAGCAAGTGGCACAACATCCAGCACCGCAAGGCCGCCGTTGACAAGAAGCGGGGCAAGTACTGGACCAAGTGCGCCCGCGCCATCCAGTCCGCCGCGCGCCAGGGCGGGCCGGACCCCACCTCCAACGTCATCCTGCGCTACGCCATCGACGAGGCCCGCTACGCCAACATGCCCAAGGACACCATCCAGCGGGCCATCGACAAGGCCACCGGTGCCGCGTCCCAGGACAACTTCGAGAGCGTGACCTACGAGGGCTACGGACCCGCCGGCGCCGCCATGCTCATCCTCGCCCTCACCGACAACCGCACACGCACCGCCGGCGACCTTCGACTCCTGCTGGGCAAGTACGGCGGCAACCTGGGCGTCAGCGGCGCGGTCTCCTACATGTTCGGCACCCGAGGCCAGATCATCGTCGCCGCCGGCAAGAAGACCCCCGACCAGGTCATCGAGATCGCCATCGACGCCGGCGCGCTCGACGTCCACGAGCCCGAAGATGCGACCGCCGACGGGGCCATGTGGACCGTGCTCAGCGACCCGACGCAGTTCCAGAAGGTCAAGGACGCGCTCGAGGCCGGCGGGCTGACCGTCGAGGCCGCCGAGATCGCCCGCATCCCGCGTGAGACATCACCGCTGACCGGCGACGACGCCCGCAAGATGACGCTGCTGGTGGATGCTCTGGAAGACCTGGACGACGTGCAGAAGGTCTACTCCAACGTCGAGATCGCCGACGAGAGCGGCAAACGCTGAGGCGTCCGAGCCGCCGGCGTGATCCCAACTCCGCTCGTGAATGATCGCCCCGCATCCCACCGCGTGCTCACGCACGCGGCTTTGTCAGAGCGGCCTCACCGCCCGCATGTCTTGCTTGGCCTCCAGCACCGATCTTAGGTTGCACAGGTACCACGTCCAGAACTGCGCCTCCTCGGCCATCAGGCGCAGCGACTCGGTTGTTCCCGCGAAGGGGCCCTGCCGCAGACGCACCACCGAACCATTCTCAACGCTCGGGAGCACGTGCCAGTACAACGGCGCGTGCTGGTCCGAGGCCGCCGCCTGCCAGTCCCAGGTCACCATCCCGTCCGCGTCGTGGTCCAGGATCGCGATCGTCGTCGTCGACTTCCACGCCCGGTCCCACGCCATCACGATCAGCCCGCCCGGCTCCAGCGTGATCTGCGCATCCACCGCCAGCCACCGGCACAGCCCGTTGGAAGTGGTCAGGCACGCGAACACATCCTCATGATGCACCCCGATCGTCTGCTCGTGCTCGAGCCACAACGCGCCGGGAGTGTCGGGGTCTTCGGAGATCATCCGCCCGCATGGTAGGGGAACGCGGCCGGACCCGAGAGGCCCGACAGCCAACAAGGCCACGGCGCACCCAGCAGGGGTGTCGGCCCGCCAGCCCGACACCGCCTTCAACGATTGACCCGCGAACTCAAACGCAAAGCGGAAACGGGCGGGGCTTGCCGCCCCGCCCGTCGGTCATTCGCACATTTAACTGCCCTTTGCCGTCAACGTCGCACAGCCACCGTGCCACCTCCCCCGCACGCGGGGGAGGAGACAGCGTCACTGCCCGATCAGGTAGAAGAGCCGGTTCTGGTTCAGCACCGGGATCGAGGAGTCGCGGGCCTGGTTGAACAGCTCGTCGTACCGGCGTGCCATGCGGTCCAGACGCTGCCACTCGCTCAGCACCGCGATGTCCGCGCCCGGGGGCGGCGGCGGGGGGACGATGGGGCGTGTGCCCAGGATCAGGAAATCGACATCGCCCGCCAGGTCATCGACCACCTGCCCGCCCCACTGGCGGACCAGATCGGCCAGGTCGTCGCGTTCGCGGGGGGTTGAGGACCCGTCGCGGTTCACGTCGAAGTTGCCGTACACCACCATCTTGAAGACCTTGTTGGGGTCGTACACCGCGTTGGTGATCACATCGCCCCGCACGATCGGGTTGCCCTGCCGCTCGGTCAGGATCCGGCACGTGGCGGTGGCATCGGAGATGCGGATGACCTCGACCGTCGCCTTGCCTTGCGTGTAGTTGCCGGTCGCGGGGTCGATCCGGATCTGCTGGGCCGCTCCGTACACCGTGAACGTCATGCCCAGAACCACCTTCTGGCGGCGCCCGATCCCGATGGTGACCTCGCGGTCGGCCGGGTTGATCGCCGCGATCGAGGCATCGACCAGGGCGGCGGGATCGGTGATGAGCAGCTCGTTGGGATTCGCGGACTGCAGGCCCCGGAGCTGGCCACGCAGGATCAGGTTCTGCTCGCGCTCCTGGGCCAGGTCGCTGTTGATGCTGGTGATCTGTGTTGTGTAGTCGTTCTGCAACTGCACCAACTGGTCCTGCGTCAGCGACTCCACGTTCCGCAGGCTCTCCAGGTACCTCTCGATATCGATGCCGTATCCATTGATCCGCTCGTTGGCGGCGTCCATCGACGTGCCGAACGCGGCGCTGATTTGGGCGACCGAGGCCTCGGTGCTGGCCAGGTCGCGCTGGGCCTGGGTCCGGGACGCGTTGGCCGCCGCCAGCTGGTTGTTCAGGGCCGTGATCTGCTGGTCACGCCCTTGCAGCGCGCCCAGCAGCGACGAGGCCCGCACGCCCTCGACCTCGTTCACGCGCGAGGTCAGCGCCTCGGTCGTGACCCGCGGCGAGCCCACCGCGATCCGGTTGGCCGCCTCCAAAGAGTCGGCCAGGTGCATCACCACCGACTTGCGGGCGGTTTCCGCCTCGGCGGCATACCCCCGCACCCGGTCCTGCTGGCGCTCGCTCTCGCGGACGAAGTCCTCGAGTGCGCCATTGGCCTCCAGCAGCTGCTGCTGAGTCTTGTTGTTCTGCGTGTAGAACACCAGGGTCGCGATGAACAGCCCCAGGACCAGAAGGCCCATGATGGTGATCGTCACAACCGCGCCGACGCCCGCCGATCCACGCCCTGCCATGCGAACGCTCCAATCTTGAACCGTCCCCAACCCCGAGCAGGGGGGACGCGATGCCGCCTGTTGTCACGAATCCGACCGCCACACCGAATGACCGGGACCACCGGCCACCCCGGCCACCCCGGCCAACCGATCCCGGGCCAAGACTATAGAGGATTTCCGGCACCAAGGGAACTCGAAGGCGGGTGAACCCGAGTCTGGCCCGATCGCCGACCCGCCGGGCCAGAGGGCACGCGCAAAGCACTGGCCGCACGTCCGTGTGGGGATAGGCAACCGTACGATAGTCGCGGACCAGCGGTTGCATCGGCAATGTGCCAAGGTGGGAGGTGGCAAGGTGCCAGGGGTCGCCCGATTCCGCCCACTCGACACCTCGGGACACCTCGACACCTCGACACCTCGACACCTTCTCCGCACCGTCCTACCATTCCACCCCTCGGGTGGCCCCGGGGCACGCCCAGTCCGGCATGGTCGGCTCATTGGTGGAGTTTTTCGTCATGGCACACAAAAAGGGTCAGGGCTCGACCCGCAACGGACGCGACTCCAACCCCCAGTTCCTGGGCGTCAAGCACTACGGCGGCGAGACCGTTCGCGCCGGGGGCGTCATCATCCGCCAGCGCGGCACACCCCACCAGCCCGGCTTCAACGTCCGCCGCGGCAAGGACGACACCCTCTTCTCCATCGCCGAGGGCAAGATCGTCTTCCAGGGCCGCAAGGTCCACGTCGATCCCACCGACCCTGATGCGCCCCGCCCCTTCTATCTGAAGAAGCTCGTTCAGGCCAACTGAGCCGCCCGGCGCCCGAACTCAACGCATTCTGCCACCAGCCGCGGCCCTGAGCGGCTGGTGTTCTTGCGCCAGTTCACGCCCGAGGGCTCGGACCTAG
>CAZHKB010000155.1:0-6856 GCA_964533405.1 uncultured Phycisphaeraceae bacterium
TACCCTCCACCGAGAGCCCTGCATTCAGAGCGATGGAGGTGTCCGAGGCCAGCGTCAACTGCATGCGAATGTTCCTTCCAAATAAGACGGACCTTTCCTCGGTCCTGAGGTGGGAAACTTGGAGTGCGGCTGCTTGGGGCCGCCGTGCGACGTGCTGAAGCGTTGCTCGTCGCGTTGCCTTGGCTCAACCCGCACCTCAGGCTCTCCACGGCCCCCGTATGGGTCGGTCTGGATGGCTTGGTTCACACGGAGTCCACGTTCGCGTTGCCGAGCCATTGCCGCGGTGCTCCCACCTTGAATCCGACATTCTCCAGATGATCTGCGGCGAGCCACGCTGGCCCGCATCGCGGCAGTTCAATGTAGAAGAACCAGATGGCGATGGAGGCGAAGTGCGAGAGGGACCTGGCGACGAGGCACATGCTGCTCAGGTCTGGCCACGAGCGGGTGTCATGGGGTTTTCCCGCTGGCAAATCCCCCCTCCGTTGCGTCGGCGGCGTGGGGAGATGATTGATTCAAGTCAAACCGGACGCGGGCTCAGTCGGGGATGATCACGGTGTCGATCACATGGATCACCCCGTTGTCGCAGATGATGTCGGCGGTGGTGACGGTGGCCGCGTCGATCCGCACCTTGCCACCCGTCGCCGAGATCTTGGCCGACTGGCCGTTGACGGTCTTTGCGGAGGTCATCTTGGTGACTTCCGCCGCGGTGACCTTGCCGGCGACGACGTGATAGGTGAGGATCGAGGCGAGCTTGGCCTTGTTCTCCGGCCTGACGAGGCTCTCGACGGTGCCGGCGGGGAGCTTGGCGAAGGCGTTGTCGGTGGGGGCGAAGACGGTGAACGGTCCCGGGCCCTTGAGGGTTTCCACGAGGCCGGCGGCGCCGACGGCTGCGGCGAGCGTCTTGAAGGATCCGGCGGCGATGGCGGTGTCAATGATGTCGGGCATGAGAGCTCCTTGGTGTCAAAGTGTTGCAAGGAGCCCGGGAAAGTCCGTGGCGCTCTTGCTAGGGCAACTGGATTCCGTGAGACAGGTCGGGGTTCGATGTCGCAGACGCGAAGGATGCAGGAATATCTGCGATTGGTGGAGTTGGTCGCGGGGCGCTCAACGGCGCTGGAACGGGCTTTTCCGTGCGGGGGGCCGGGGATGTGGGTTGCACGCCGGGCCCGACAGGTGCCATCTCACGGTGCATGTGGAGATCAAGGACGAGCCGGCCACCGGCTTCCCCGCGCCGCTGCGCGCCTGATCGGCACCGAGATCGAAACGCTCGGGAGGGTTCCGGGGTCGGGCCAACAGAGCTCGACGGATGCATGTGTGATGATCGAGGCGACGCTCGAGCCCCCCGATGCGAACGCCCCTGTTAAACTGACATTCTCCAGATGATCTACGGCGAGCCACGCTGGCCCGCATCGCGGCAGTGTGAGATTCCCGACTTCATCGCTCCGCACCGTTTAGCCCTCGCACAGACGCTTCACTTGACGGCTTGATCAGAGTTCGTTCGCGTGATTGCCCGAAACTGCGCCGCGCGTGAGCGCACCGGTAGCGTGCCCCCTTCCCCCCGTGTCCGCTCATGGTTCAGGCGATGGATGGCGTTCATCCCAAGCCCGCCCCCCCTTCCGGATTCGGCGACACCCGCAGCCGCCCGATACGTTGCAGGATCGCCGTTATGAGCGAGCGCGGCACGGCCACCTCGGCCATCTGGAAGGTCACGCGCCGGGCGCGATCGGCGAGCAGGCCGCTAAGAAACTCCTTGGAACGCTTCCTCGGGCACACGGACCGGTTCTCGAACCCCCCGGCATTCGCTGGAATCGAGGGTCGCCCGTGGCTGAACCGCAAGCCGACACAGCGCCGGAGAAGTTCTTTAGCGGCCTGCTCGGGCGGTGGGTTGAAAGGAGTGATGAGGAACGATCAAGCAGTCGGGTACGAGGCCACGCCACGCGGTTCCGGGCACGATCGCCGGGGGTTCCTCAAGACGGCGGGCATCGTCGCCGCCGGTGGGCTGGGGGCGGTTCTTGCTGCCCCAGCGCGCCTGGGCCCAGCGCGGCGGGCTGGATGCCGCCGTGCTCAACTTCGCACTCGACCTCGAGTACCTCGAGGCCGAGTACGACACATACGCCGTCACGGGCGCGGGCATCCAGGCTCTGGGCGTGGGTGTCGACGGCACGGGCACGCCCGGCGGCGTCACCATCAAGGCCAACTCCGCGGTCGCCTTCAACACCCCGCTCATCCGCCAGTACGCCGAGGAGATCGCCGCCGACGAGCGGCCCACGTCACCTTCCTCCGCAACGCCTTGGGCGCCGCCAAGGTCGCGCGCCCCGCGATCAATCTGCGCGAGAGCTTCGCCGCCGCCATGGCCGCCGGCCTCGGCCCGAACTTCAATCCCTTCACCAACCTGGCCTACGCCCCAGGGCGATCCCAACGAGAACGCCGACCTCAACATCATCGACAACGCCTACAGCCGCAACCGCGTGGGCCTGCCCACCACCCCGCACTACGTCATCGACGACGAGCTCAACATCCTGGCCACCCTGGCGAACAACACCGGCGTGCTCACCAGCGTCGGCTCCCTGGGCATCAACGCCACGGAGTTCACGGGCTTTGACATCTTCACCGACGGCGCCAATGTGGACACCGCCTACGCCGTCTTCACCGGCGCGGGTGGCACGCTCAGCTTCCGCACCATCAACCTGGGCACTGGCGAGGCGTCCCCGGTCGGGGCCATTGACTTCCCCTCGACCCGGATCTACAGCCTCGCGGTGATCCCGGCCCCCGCGGGCATGGGTCTGCTCGCCATGTCCGGAGCGATGGCGCTGCGGCGCAGGCGGTAACGCCGAGAAGGCCACAAAGCCCATCTTGGTCTCAGCAAAAAACAGACGCGGGTCCGGTTCACACCGGACCCGCGTCGTTTCTTGTGTTGTGGCATCGACCGCCCAGCGGCCGATCGGGACCGACCCCGCTCTGACCACGCTCAGATCGCCGAAGTTTCCTTGGCCTGATGCCCGTTCTGGCTCTGGGCGTGCTGGCCACCCTGCCCCGGCGTCTGGACCGTCAGCGGGTCGCCCTCGCCGCCGGCCTCGTCGGCCTTGGTGCCCAGGAACTTGGCCTCAAGTTCCAGCTTGATCTTCTCCATGGCCTTGTTCTGGATCTGTCGCACCCGCTCCTTGGTGACGCCGATGATCTGGCCCACCTGCTCCAGCGTCATCGGCTTCTCGTTCTCGCCCGACTCCAGCCCGAAGCGGTGCTCGATCACCGTTCGCTCGACGTCGGTCAGCTCGGCTCGGTTCTCCATCACGATCCGGCGGACCTCGTCGGCCGCGTCCTTCTCGAAGTCGGCCCGCTTGACCTCGAGGAAGTTGGACCGCTCCAGCTTCGGGTCAAAGTCCGTCGGGAACCGCTGGCGATACTTGCTCAGCTTCATCCCCTGGCGGCTGAACGCCTTCAGGATCGCCCGGCAGGCGTACGTCGAGAACTTGTAGCCGCGGCCAGCGTCGAACTTGTCGACCGCCCGGAGCAGCGCCATGTTGCCCTCGGAGACCAGGTCCGCGAAGTCCACCTCGCTCATCCGGGTGCGCTTGGCCATCGCCAGCACCAGGGCCAGGTTCGTCTCCGCAATCTGCTCGCGGATCCGCTCGGCCCGCCGGTGCCACGACAAGAGCTGGTCGGCCTGCTCGGGAGTGGGCTTCTTGGTCTTGCTGGCCTTGCACGCCTTTTGCAGCTCACACACCCGGTGGCGGGCGTAGTTGAACTGGTGGAAGAGCACCTTCTCCTCGGCGCCCGTCAGGATCACCTGCTGGGCGGACTTGACGGTGCGCCCACGCGCGTACGACAGATCGTCCATCACAGGGTGGTACCAGGACGTGTCGGGCTTCTGGATGTCCGGGGCCTCGACATAGATCTTCTTCTCGGCCTCGGTCTCGTAGAACGCGGGGCTGTCGATGAAGTCCTGCTCGAAGGAGAGCAGGTGCGACAGCAGACGCTCGTCCTCCTCGGACAGACGGCGCTTGACCTTCTGAGCGGGCACCGCCGACGCATCGACGACGCTGCCGCCCGATCCCGTGGCCGCCCGGTGGCGGCGACGGATCTGCTCCAGCGGCGAGACGGTGCGCTTGGCGGGCCTCATGATTTCCCTTCCCGTAGGCATGGTTTGATTTCTGCGCTTTCCTGAACGCGGGTCGTGGGCACGGGCGGATGGACGTTGCTCTTCTCCCGAGCCTGCGTTCCGCCCATCCGGCGACCGCCCACGGGATTTCCCGGGGTCGGGCGCGAGTGCGAGGTAGGTCGCCGCAACAGACCGGCGGCGACGATCGGTCTCCCCCTCATTGGCCGACCCACCTGCGGATCGGTCGAGGGGAATCTCTCTAGGTACGTTTGTTCGAGAAAATGGTTTCGGATTCTAGAACCGTTCCAGAAAAACCCCAGAAGACCACTCTGGTCGGAGGCATGTGATTGAACAGGTGATCCACACGCCCTCCACCGAGTTTTCAACGCCTCCTCCCGACCGGCTTCCCGGGCGGACGGCAGACACGGACGACCCTCCCCTCGCGGCCTGCGACCCAGGCCATCCACGGGGGGTTCTTCTCCGACGCCGACCCCGATTCACTTGTCCCCCAACAAGAGGCACCGGTGGGGTGCCGCAGGTGGCTTGGGGCCGCCTTCGCGGACCCGTCTATTAAAACCAAGATGCACGATCAACTGTTCCCGAACGAACGCTTGCGAGGATTTCATGCCAGAATTCGCAGGTTTCTCTCGGACCATCCGGATTGGTGGGCTTGGATACCAAAACCCGATCCCGGTTCCAAGCGTTTCCTGCGCGGGTGGGTTGACCGGGGGTGTACGTCCGAATAGCCTTCGCCTGTCCTTGACGGTTTCACGCCGTCGCTGCGCGCCCCCACCGCTCGGAGGGGGGTCGTGAGGATACCAGTTTTTGCGAGGCCGTCAAGGGCGAAGGCATTGTGGAGCCCCGCCGGTGGTCTTTCGCTGGCTGGTGGATGGCGGATTGGGGGTAGGAAGTGGATGATTGTTTGGATTCCAGACGGTCTAGCACGACGGGGCGGGCGGAGCGAGGCCTGACTGGCTGACATGTGCACCAGGCCAGTCAGGTCGGGGCCACGACCGAAAAAAGCGCTCCCCCTATCTTCTTGGGCACGGAGCCCGCGAGTGATCGAACCTGGCGGGGGCTTTGCATCTCGCTGGCGAGTCCACAACGCGCCCACCTCGCGTACAGGAATGCCCGCCTGGTCCACGGTCGCGGGTCCGACGTGAATTGCGTTTGAGCGAGTGGTCCGGCGGGTTGGTCCGAGTACCTTTCCGGGGTCGGGCCGGTCGGCTTGTCGCTGGCCGGTCGCGTTCCGAGCCGCATCGCACATCCGAGAACCTCACCACCCGTGACAAGGAGGCCAACGTGGCATTCACCCTTCCCGCTCTGCCTTACGCGTTCAACGCTCTCGAGCCGCACGTTGACGCCCGGACGATGGAGATCCATCACGGCAAGCACCACAACGCCTATGTGACCAACGCGAACGCGGCCCTGGAGGGCACGCCGCTGGCGGCCGAGACCGATCCGTGGAAGGTCTGCGCGAGGCTGCTCGAGGTTCCCGAGGCCAAGCGGATGGCGGCTCGGAACAACGCGGGCGGGCACGCGAACCACTCGCTGTTCTGGGAGATTCTGGGAGCGCCCGGCCCCTCTTCCAAGGGCGGCGGCGAGCCTGGCGGCGCGCTGGCGCCGGCCATCAACGCGACCTTCGGCCAGTTCGCGACCTTCAAGGACAAACTGGCCGAGGCGGCCACCAAGCGATTCGGCTCGGGCTGGGCCTGGCTGTGCGTGATGAAGGACGGCACGCTGGAAGTCTGCTCGACCGCCAACCAGGACAACCCGGCCATGAAGCCCGCGATCGGCGACGCGGCCGGCTGCAGCGGCACGCCGATCCTGGGCCTCGACGTGTGGGAGCACGCGTACTACCTGACCTACCAGAACCGCCGCCCTGATTACATCAAGGCGTTCTGGGAGGTGGTGAACTGGAAGAAGGTGGAGGAGAGGTTTGTGCGGGCGCGGGGGTAAGGCGAGGTCCGTGGCATTTGCGCGCAGCGGACGCTCGCGGCTGGTCGTCCACGAGTTGGACGCCGGACCTGAGGAGGCTCTTCGACGAAGGTCCGGGTGCGAGGGCACCGAGAGGGTCGGGCGTGGTTGCAGGCGTTGCTGCGAACTGGACGCAGCAGTGCCCCTGTACCCGCACCTTCGCAGGGCCTCAGGCCCGCCGGCCATCACGCGTCGGGCGGCTCGTGCGGATAAAACTCTTTGAGTACCCCGCGCCACGCCTCCAGGCTGTCCACCGCGATGAACGCGCGGCGGACGTCTTCGGCCCTTGGGTGGTGGGCCGCGAAGCGGATCGCGAACTTGCGCATGGTCTTGCCGGTGTGGACCTCGGCGCGGCGGAAGCCGCGGTTGGTCGCCAGCGCGAGGGCGAAGTGGTCTTCGAGGACGGCCCGCTGCGCGTGCAGGGTCGGACGGGCGGGCTCGCGCCCGGCCATCAGGTCGCGGGCCTGGCGGAAGATCCACGGGTTGCCGATGCACCCGCGGGCGACGGCGGCCGCGTGGACCCCCGTGTAACCGACCATGCGAAAGATGTCGCCGGCGTTCCAGATGTCGCCGGAGCCGAAGATGATCGAGGGCGGGCGTGCGCCCCTGTCGGTGCGGGCACGCTCGCGGGCGACCAGGTCGCGCAGCAGGTCCCAGCGGCTGGGGCCGATGTACTTCTGCTCGACCGTGCGGGCGTGGATCGTCGCCCACGCGTAGCCCATGTCGGTCGCGGCGGCCAGAATCCGGTGCAGGTTGTCGATCATCTCGGGCGTGTCATCGAAG
>CAZHKB010000156.1:0-6711 GCA_964533405.1 uncultured Phycisphaeraceae bacterium
CCTCTGTGCCTCTGTGGTGAATCCCCTCCTCGACCCGTCAACACGTCCCGAGCTCGCGCTCGCGGCGCCCTCAGCTGCACCCAAGGCTCGCCCCGCAGTTCAGGCACTTGTAGCACGTCCCGCTGCGCACCGTGATCGTCCCGCACACATCGCAAGGCGGCGCATCGCCCGCGCTCTCATTGGCGATCGACAGCGTCATCGACAACGACTCGGCCCGCACCGTGATCCCGGGCTTCACCCCAATGGCAGGCCACGCCTCAACACCCACGCCCGGGGCCCGAGCCGGACTCGGCGCCATCGGCAGCTTGCCCATCACCCGCAACCGTGCCGCAGACGCCGGAGGGACCGCCGCGCCGCGATCGTGCTCGTGATCGTCGTGCCCCGAGTGCGCCGTCACCCCCGTCGCCCCGCCCCGGTTCGGCGTGTTCATCTCCCGATACCCCGGGATGAACTGGATCCCCAGCCACCTGAAGATGTAATCCACCAGGCTCTTGGCGAACGGGATATCCCGGTTGGTCGTCATCCCCGCTGGCTCGAATCGCTGGTGCGTGAACTTCTTGACCAGGCTCTCCAGCGGCACGCCATACTGCAGTGCGACGCTCGTGGCCGTCCCCAGCGAGTCCATCAGCCCGCCGATCGTCGAGCCCTCCTTCGCCATCGTGATGAACAACTCTCCCGGCATGCCGTCCTCATAGATGCCGACGGTCAGGTATCCCTCGTGCCCCGCCACGTTGAACTTGTGCGTGATCGACGACCGCGTGTCGGGCAGGCGCCGCCGCATCGGGCGGTGCAGCACCGCCTTCTCGTTCTCCTCCACCGCCCGCGCGTCCGACGCCGCAACCGCCGAGGCCACAGCCGCCACCTGCTGCGCGACCTCCGCCCGGGCCTCGGATTCCCCCTGCTCGTCCACCTCGCCCTCCAGGTCCACCTCGCCCGAGCCCTCGCTCTTGGTCGACAGCGGCTGGCTGAGCTTGCACCCATCGCGGTACAGCGCGTTGGCCTTCAGACCCAGCTCCCACGACATCCGGTAGCACCGATCGATGTCCTCCACCGTCGCGTTGCTCGGCAGATTGATGGTCTTGCTGATCGCCCCGGTGATGAACGGCTGGCTGGCCGCCATCATGCGGATGTGCCCCTCGGGCGCGATGAACCGCGTGCCCGTTGCCCCGCAGGTGCTCGCGCAATCGAACACTGGCAAATGCTCCTTCCGCAGGTGCGGCGCGCCCTCGACCGTCTGCGTGCCGCAGATCAGCGTGTTGAGCGCATCAATCTCCTTGGCCTTCAGCCCCAGGGCCTTGAGCAGGTTCCACGACGAATCCGCCTTCGCCTTCGCCGGGTCCACCCTCAGACGCCGCAGCGCATCCTCCGAGAAGCACCACGAGCCGAACGCAAACTTCAGCTCGAACACGCTGGGCAGCACCCTGCCCACCGCGCCCAGTTCTTCCTCAGTCAGCCCCTTGCCGCGCAGCCACTGCGCCAGCGTCTGCCCCGCCTGAGCCTTGCCCGCCCCCGCGGGCATCGGAACGTCCAGGTCCAGCGTGCCCAGCAGATACTCCATGATCTGGTTGATCTGCGTGGACGTGTACCCGAGCGTCTCGAGCGCGGGCCGCACCGACTCGTTGGCGATCTTGAAGTACCCGCCGCCGGCCAGCTTCTTGAACTTCACCAGCGCAAAGTCCGGCTCAACGCCCGTCGTGTCGCAATCCATCAAGAGCCCGATCGTGCCGGTCGGCGCGATCACCGTCACCTGCGCGTTGCGATACCCGTGCTGCTCGCCCAGCGTGAGCGCCTCATCCCACGCGGCCTGGGCGTGCACACCCAGATCGCCCGCATTCCCGATCCGCCCCGAAAGACCCGCCACCACGCCATGATCGATCGGCACCGGCCTGATCCGCAGCGACTCCCACTCCAGGCTCTCGCGATCCACGCCGTGCGCCGCCCGCCGGTGATTGCGCACCACCCGCAGCATGTTCTCGCGCTCCGGGGCATACCCCGGGAACGCCCCGAGCTGCTCGGCCATCACCGCCGACTGCCGATACGCCCGACCCGTCATGATCGACGACAAACACGCGCACACCGCCCGCGCCTGCTCGCTGTCGTACGCGATCCCCGCCTGCATCAGCATCGCCCCCAGATTCGCAAACCCAAGCCCCAGCGTGCGATACTTGAAGCTCAGCTCCGCGATCTCGCGGCTCGGGAACGCCGCCATCAAAACGCTGATCTCCAGCACGATCGTCCACAGATCGACGCCGTGCTCGAACCGCTCGATGTCGAAGGTCTTGCCCTCGCGGTCATAGAACTTCATCACGTTCAGCGAGGCGAGGTTGCACGCCGTGTTGTCGAGGAACATGTACTCGCTGCACGGATTGCTCGCGTTGATCCGCCCGGCACCCGGGCACGTGTGCCACTCGTTGATCGTCGTGTCAAACTGCACGCCCGGATCGGCGCACCGCCACGCCGCGAAGCACAGGTCCTTCCACAGCGTCCGCGCGTCAAACTCCCGCTTGATCTCCGGGTTGGTCCGGAACGGCGCGACCCACTTGGCCCCCGCGTCCACCGCCTCAAAGAACTCGTGCGGCACACGCACCGAGTTGTTCGAGTTCTGACCCGACACCGTCAGATACGACTCACCGTTGAAGTCAAAGTCCAGCTTCAGCTTCAGCCGCGCCGCCGTCTCCTGCTCCTCCTTCGACAAGTGCTTCAACCCCTCCACCAGCGCCGTCACCTTGATCTCCTCCCGCACCTTCCAGTTGATGAAGTCGTGGATGTCCGGGTGGTCCATATCCAGGCACACCATCTTGGCGGCCCGCCGCGTCGTCCCGCCGCTCTTGATCGCCCCGGCCGCCCGATCGCCGATCTTGAGCCACGACATCAGCCCGCTGCTCTTGCCCCCGCCGCTCAGCTTCTCGCCGTCGGCCCTGATGTGTGAAAAGTTCGTCCCCGTCCCCGATCCATACTTGAACAGCCGGGCCTCGCGCACCCACAAATCCATGATGCCCCCGGCGTTCACCAGGTCATCGCTCACACCCTGGATAAAGCACGCGTGCGGCTGCGGATGGCTGTACGCATCGGGCGCCAAAACCACCTCGCCGGTGGCCGGATCGACGATGCAGTGCCCCTGGGCCGGGCCATTCACCCCATACGCCCAGTGCAACCCCGTGTTGAACCACTGCGGGCTGTTGGGCGCGCACATCTGATGCACCATCATGTACGCGATCTCGTCGTAGAACGCCTGCGCATCCCCCGGCGTGTCAAAGTACCGATGCTCCTCGCCCCAGAACCGCCAGCACCCCGCCAGCCGATGGATCACCTGCCGCGCCGAACGCTCCGGTCCCAGGATCGCTTTGCCATCCTTGCCCTTCACCACCGGCGACCCGCCCGGCAGCGCGTACGCCTCGGCCAACTGCGGCACCCCCGCCTTGCGGAAGTACTTGCTGACCATGATGTCCACCGCGAGCTGGCTCCAGCCCTCGGGCATCTCGGCGTCCTTCATCTCGAAGACGACCGAACCATCAGGATTGGTGATGCGGGACGAGCGCTTGACCCAGCCCGTTGAGGCGAATGGGTCGCGTCCTGCGACGGTGAACTTGCGGGTGATCTTCATTGTCACTCCATGCATCATTTGAAAGTTGCGATCTTGTCAATCAACTTCACAGACACGCCAGCGACTGCGGAGGCTCCAACGACCTCCTCCAATGCTCCCACTACGGATTTCACCAACGTCGCCAAGCCACGATCATCAATTGAGGAAAAGGCAAAGTGCCGAAACCTACGAAGGTCGAAAGGGATCTCGTCGAGTGGATCTTCGGTCATCAGAATCAGGGGCTTTCCGAACGCGATTGCCATTCCCAATTCAAGAAACACATTCGGATTCTTGCTGGTCGTGTCAACGAGTACGCATGAGCAACCAGTGATGTGCTCATACACGTCTTGCATCACGTCGTGACCATGGAGATCGTCCGCTCGTACGCCGGTCATTCGCTCGCCGTTTCGCTCTAGTCCAGCAACCGACTCTCGAATCACGCGAGCAACCCGGCTGCACCGGCGCTGCGGCGAGAATGGCATTGCAAGAAACACACCGTTTGGTCTTTCAACAAAGTCTCGGCGATGGAAATGGCACGGAGCCGTCCGCACGGGATCCTCCCCGGGTGCTGTAGCCAATGTGAGCAAGAAACTCGACAGATGTTGAATACCTCCGCGGATAACGTCGCACTCTGCAAGAACAGTTTCGGAATGGCCTCGTGCTCCCAGAATCCTCGAACGCCTGCGCCACCAATCGCAATCACCACACCACCCCTTTGTGTCGAGTTCGATGTCAATCTGCCTCCAAACCGGGTCGACCTTCGCAACCCAGCCCGCGCGGTCCTCGCGCACTAGCACCTCGTAGCTTCCTTGAGCTATCCTCTCGCCCTCGGCGAGTAACTCGCTTAGGCTTTGCATACATTTGGCGAGCAGTCCCGACTTCATGACGGATCTCGAATGAAGCGACCTATCGACGGGTGAAACGGATTGGGACGGGCCTGCCGTCAACCCAAACAGCTGGGGTCTGCCAGCGAAGAAGCGTCGCGCCGCATCGCGTACATTGAAATTCAGCTGAGCCCCGACCGGGCACGATTCGCGCCCCAGTTCCAGGCGCGCACGCTTTGCACGCCGGCAAGATGCCGGGAACTGACTGCAGTCGGCTTCTTTGTCTCATTAGTCAACCTTTGGCAATGTGAGTCCAACCTGATTCTGATACTTCCCCGCGTTATCCGCGTAACTCACCGCGCACACCCGATCCGCTTTCAGATCCACCATCCGCCCCATTCCCTCTTCCGCCTCCAGCCGCGCCACCAGCATTGGTCCCATCATCGCCTCCCCCCCGTCGGCTCCGCCTGCCCCTGAAACTGGCTGTCCGTCCGGAACGGCATGCCGCTCAACTGCTCCACGATCAACTGGCAGATCGGCGTGCCCGGCGACAGGCTCAGCGAGTACGGCCCGAAGTTCATGATCTCCAGCGTGATCGTCCCAGAGAAACCGGCATGGATCGTCGGGGCCGTGAAGTGGACCAGAAGCCCGCAGCGGGCGTACGAACTGCGTCCCTCAACCCGGGCCGCGAGCCACGGCCCCTGCTCGCGAATCGGCAGTTCAACCAGCTCGTGCGTCCGCCCGAGCACCAACTGCCCCGGCTTGAGCACGAACACCTCGTCCTTGTCGAGCGTCTTGCGGACACAGTTGCTCGCGAACAGGCTCCCGAAGTTCCCGCGGCGCAGGTCGATGGCGATCGGCATGTCGGGTTTCAGCCACGCCAAGTCGTTTCCAAGCGTGAGGTCGACAGCGCTCGTCTGGAACGGGCACTTCACGCCCTCCACCAGGCGCCGTGGCGAGGGCTCGGGGCGGATCACCAAGGCCCCCGAGTCCAACGCCGCCTGAATGTCGATGTTCGAGAGCACCATCGCTTTGCCGGCTCCTTGTCCCTTACGCGCTGATCTTCACAAGCCGCTTGCTCACCGTCTCGCCGTACTCCGTGGGCAGAACCACCCACTCGCCGTCGTTGTCCTTGATGAGTTTCGCCCGGACGCTGCTCCGCCCGTGGCCGCCCGACCGCACCCGGTCCTTGGGGACGAAGTACTCCCGCCCGGCCACCTGGACGACCAACTCATCGCTGAACATCCCCGGCGAGACCTCGCACTCAACGAACACTTCGCTTCCCATGCCTGTACCCCTTCTCAATCCACCTTCGGCAACGTCAACCCCAACTGCCCCTGATACTTCCCCGCCTTGTCCGCGTAACTCACCGCGCACACCCGATCCGCCTTCAGAAACACCATCTGCGCGATCCCCTCATTCGCGTACACTCGCGCCGGCAACGGCGTCGTGTTGCTGATCTCCAGCGTCACCTTCCCCTTCCACTCCGGCTCCAGCGGCGTCACGTTCACGATCAGCCCGCACCGCGCATACGTGCTCTTGCCCACGCAGATCGCCAGCACATCACGCGGGATCTCCATCCACTCCACCGTCTCGCACAACGCGAACGAGTTGGGCGGGATCACCACGTGGTCCGTCCCCTGCTCGGCCGTGTCCACCTCCACAAACAGGTCGTCCGTGAACCGCTTGGGGTCCACCACCGCAATCCCGCCCGTCCGCGGCGTGGGGGTAAAGATCTTGAACCGGGTGCCGACCCGCACGTCGTAGCCGTAACTCGAAACGCCATACGACACCTGCCCGGCCCGCTTCCTGGCGTCCGCGAACGGATCAATCCGCACCAGTTCCCGAATCTGCGTGTCGCACAAAACGCCCATCGCTGCCTTCCTTCCCAACGCCCTTCCCGCCAACGCCCACCCACCAGCCCCGCATGTCTCCGATCCGCGCGCGAAAACCCGCAAGGCCACGCGCCACCTCCGTCGGTGACGCGCCGAACCTCAACCAATCAAGGACTGAATAGTATTCACCGAATCCCGAACGAAACCACCACGGCGTTCCACGCCGCCCACCGACCGCCATCGACCTCGCACCACCAACCCGCTCATGACTTCCCCTGGTTGCCGCCCGGCGACAGCGCAGCAGCATACCACTACCCATCGGGCGGGCAAGGGGTTTGAACCGCTAAATCTTGTGTCGATTCCTGTGGATGAATCCTGCCCCACCGCGCAAGTTATTGCCCCTCAACCGCTTCCCGCCCGCTCATTTTTTGCCCCGACACCAACCGACGCGACCGACGCCCGCCGACAC
>CAZHKB010000157.1:0-6689 GCA_964533405.1 uncultured Phycisphaeraceae bacterium
GTGATCACGCGGACGGCGACGTACATCTACGCGTGCGCGGAGTGGGTGGAGGATGCGTTCCAGGGCAAGGAGCTGATGCTCGAGATCTACTCGAGGCTGCTCAACCCGACCAACGTGAGCCTGGCGAATCACATCGTGGATGTTGAGGCGGGCGCGCTGGCGCACGAGTATTTCGCGTGGAACTTCAACTCGGGGATGGCGGCGATCGATGGGATTCTGAGCCATCTGGTGGGGTATGAGGACATCGTGCTGGCGAGCCGGAATGTGTACGGCGGGACGTATCAGCTGCTGGTGGACTGGTACGGGAAGAAGTCGAACCTGCACGTCGGGGTTCACTTCTTTGATGGGTACGACCAGGCGGCCTTTCTGAAGGCGCTGGATGAGGTTCACAAGACGTACAAGGAGCGGCTGGATCGCGGGCGGCATGTGTATGTGTACCTGGAGTCGCCCTGCAATCCGCACGGGTATGTGCTGGATGTGCCGGCGATCTGCAAGGCGGCCCATGAGCGGAAGCTGACGGTGATCTGCGACTCGACGGTGGGCACGCCGTTTCTGCACAGGCCGTTGCGCAAGGCCGACCCGATGGAGCGGCCCGATTTCGTGATCCACTCGTACACGAAGGACATCGGCGGGCACGGGTCGGTGACCGCGGGCTGCGTGATCGGGCGCAACGAGCGGATGTTCATGGGCAAGCACGACGTGGTGGCGGGGGTGGACGTTGACGGCTCGCCCCGGAACTGGGGGGGCGAAGACACGCTGTTCTGGAATGTGTACTACATCAAGGGCGCGTTCCTGGACTCGGAGAAGGCGTTCGAGGTGCTCAACGGGATGCACACGCTGGAACTCCGGATGATCCAGAAGTGCATCAACACGCTGACTCTGGTCGAGTGCCTCAGCCGCCACCCGGACGTGAACGTGCGGTGTTGTGCCGCGCCGGGGAATGAGAACGCGGCCCAGCGGGAGAAGTGCCTGTACCTGGGGCTGCCCGCGCCGCTGTTCACGTTTGACTTTGAGGGCAAGAGGCAGGGCAAGGCGCAGGGCAAGGGGCAGGGCAAGCCAGGGGCGAAGGCCGCGAGCAACGGGGCCGATGCGAGCATGTTCGGGCGGACGGTGTTCAAGCGGTTCTTCGACATGCTCGACCCGGTGTTCGGGCACCAGGTGTCTCTGGGGCAGGCCAACACGGTGGTGCTGTGCCCGGCCATCACGAGCCACAGCGAGATGTCGGCCCAGGCGCTCAAGGATGCGGGGATCAGCCTGACGACCACCCGGGTGGCGGTGGGGACCGAAGACCCGCGGACGCTGGTGGTACACCTGATCAACGCGGCCCACGCGTCGCTGGACACGGAGCGGGCGGGGTTCTCGGGCAAGTTCCCGGCCCCGGCGGAGGTGGATGCGATCTACCGGAAGCACTACCTGGACGTACACAAGCGGTATGTGGAGAGCCTGCCCGGGATGGAGGAGATGTTGAAGTAGGAGCACCCCGGCTTGATGCGCTCAGGAACCGCGATGGCGGGGCGTCTCGCAAGGAGGAACTTGTTAGGTGTTCGGCCGACGGGGGCGAACGTCGCGGCCATCGCGCTGTTCCGCGTGCTGGTGTGGTCGGGGTGCATTGTGGCCGCGCTGTCCCGGGACGTTCCCGGTAAGGGGGCGGCCCTCGCACTGATTTTCGCAGGAATCGCCTGGCTCCTTGTGTACCTGATCCGCCGCAGCGGCCGACTCGGGCGGTCGTCAGAGCCGTACTCATGCCACGCGCCGCTTGGTCGCCCACGCGCTGGCCTTGCCCGGCCCGCAGACCCGCCTAGACTTCCCTCCGCACTCCTCACGAGGCCAGACCCATGAAGCCCGACATCCACCCCAAGTACCACAACTGCAAGGTCTTTCACAACGGGGCCGAGGTGATGCAGGTCGGGGCGACGGTCCCGGAACTGCACGTCGAGGTGTGGTCGGGCTCGCACCCGTTCTTCACGGGCAAGCAGGCGTTCGTCGACGCGGCCGGGCGGGTGGAGAAGTTCCAGCGGAAGTTTCAGGGGAACTACTTCAAGGCCAAGAAGTAGGTCCGGAGCGGGCGCCGAGTCGGGCTTTGCGGCGGCGAGCGCCGGGGTCGTGGGCCGCTCGCGTGCTGCCCCGGAGCGGGACGCAGTTCACACAAATCTGCGCGTTCAGCGAACCCAACCCCTGTCCGGGTGGGTTTGTTCACGTCTGGTAATCGTGGGCGTCGCATGATCGTGTGGATTCGCTCAGCCGGCGGACGGTGGGTGCGCTGGTTTTTCAGGACTTGGCGGGCGGGAGTTGAGACGTGGGCGGAATCAACCGACCAAACCGCGAAGCGATCCTGTCTTTTCTCAGACGCGGGAGGTGGCCCATGTCAGTCTTCGGCTTCCTGGTGCGATGGGGATCGATGGGGGTGGGCCTTGTGCTGCTGGTGGGCGGCGTGCAGACGTTGCTGGCGTACAAGCCGCGGGATGAGAAGGCTCGGGCGGTGACAGTGGCGCAGGCGATGGCGCTGGCGGCGACGCCGGGCGAGCACCATGTGACGGTGCAGGGCGGGCTGGACACCCAAGGGCGGGTGTGGGACTCGCTGGTGTCGACGCCGCGGTTTGTGAGGGTGGATACCAACCTGACGTATCGGGTCCGTCCGGGCAAGGACTCGGTGGGTGAGGAGTTGGTGGGGGCAACCGTGTCGATCGAGCATCCGCTGACGACGGGCCGGATCGAGTGCCAGACAGTGCGGCGTAGTTCAGGGGGCGAGGACTTGCAGGGGTTGCAGGTGCTGGCGCCGGTTGAGGACATGGGGGCGAAGGTGTGGGTGCTGTCGCCCTGGTGCCGCACGATGGAGGAGGCGGAGGCGTGGCAGGGGCGTGGGTCGTATCGGGGTGCGGTGAGCCGGTTTGATGACATGCTGAACAACGCGTCGGGGCTGGGGTATGAAGCGTCGCACATCCGGGACTACGCGCGAGATGAAATGGGGTTCGAGATCCCGGCGGGGGCGATGCTGGTGATCGAGACGCTGGCGCGGAGCGAGAACGGGGCGGTGCGGAACTCGTACGCGACGGTGGCGGGGACGGAGGGCAACCTGATCGTGCGGGTGGCCGAGGGGAGCGGGACCCAGCCGGCGGGGGCGATCACAGGATTGCTGCGCACGTCGCGGCTGAGGGGGTGGGAGGGCGAGTTGCCCGGGCTGCTGGGGTCGAGCGACCCGGCCAGGGCGATGCTGCTGGACACGACGACGAGCGCGGCGGCGGAGAATGCGAAGGACCAGACGGCCATGCGGTTCGGGCTGATCGGCGGGCCGGGGCTGTTCGCGTTTGGATTCCTGACGACGTGGCTGACGCACGCGATGAGGAAGCGGCGGCGGGCGGCGAAGGGGTTGGGCGGGATCAGCCCGCAGCAGGCGCAGGCTCTGGGGATTCCGATCGCGGGGCCGACGTCGTCGCACACCAATCCGTTCCCGCAGTATCCGGGGCGTGGGGTGGCGGCGGGCGCGGCAGGACGCGAGGCGATGAGCGCGCCGAACGGCGGGCCGATGCCCGGTGGCGGGCCGGCGTGGGCGGCGGATAGGTCGCCGATGGCGGGGAGCCCGAGGGCGAGCGCGGAGGATGCGGCGCTGGAGGCAGAGATGGCGCGGTGGACGCAGGGCGGGAGGCAGGTTCCCGCGTCGGCGAAGACTGAGGATCGTCGGGCGGCCTGAGAAGGGGAACCACCGCGGAGACGCCGAGAGCGCAGAGGACGCGGTGCGCTGTCTTGGTTGCTCTGCGTCCGCCGTTCTCGGCGGTCTCCGCGGCTCTGCGGCCTCCGGCTGGGATTCATCCATTGATCCGGATGGTTGGATGAATACACTGCGGGTGGCGGGTGGGCCGCCCTTGGAGCCGCACGGATGCCTAGCCGGATACTGGATGAGTTAGCCAGGCGCGTGCTGGTGCTGGACGGCGCGATGGGGTCGGCGATCCACGCGATGCCGCTGGATATTGAGCGGGACTACTGCGGGTGCGAGAACTGCCCTGAGATTCTGCTGCACTCGCGGCCCGAGATCATCCAGGGGCTGCACGAGGGGTTTCTGGAGGCGGGGGCGGACGGGCTGAAGACGGACTCGTTCGGCGGGGCGTTGCATATTTTGCGGGAGTTCGGGCTGGAGGCGCGGACGTTTGAGCTGGGGCAGAAGGCGGCGTCGGTGGCGCGGGCGGCGGCGGCGAAGTTTGAGACGCGCAAGTGGCCGCGGTTTGTGCTGGGGTCAATGGGGCCTGGGACGAAGCTGATCACGCTGGGGCAGATCGAGTGGGCGGAGATGGTGGCGTCGTATCGGGATCAGGCGCGGGGATTGATCTCGGGCGGTGCGGACGCGCTGTTGATCGAGACATGCCAGGACCTGTTGCAGGTCAAGTGCGCGGTCAATGCGGTGCTGGAGGCGCTGGACGACCAGAAGAAGTCGGTGGATGACGTGCCGATCTTCGTGTCGGTGACGATCGAGACGACGGGGACGATGCTTCTGGGGACGGCGATCGAAGCGGCGGCCAGCGCGCTGCGGGGGTATCCGATCGCGTCGCTGGGGTTGAACTGCGCGACCGGGCCGACGGAGATGGGCGAGCATGTGCAGTGGCTGGGGCGGCACTGGGACCGGCACATCTCGGTGATCCCGAATGCGGGGTTGCCGGTGCTGCATGAGGGCAAGACGCAGTATCCGCTGGGGCCGGAGGGGTTCGCCAGGGCGCTGACACGGTTTGTGCGGGAGAACGGGGTTTCAGTTGTGGGTGGGTGCTGCGGGACGACGCCGGGGCATATCAGGGCGCTGGTGGAGATGCTTGGGGAGCAGAGGGCGCAGGGGTTTGAGGTGAAGGGGCGGGGATCGGAGCGGGCCTTTGACAGCGACGGCCCGGACACAGGCAGCAAGCCTTTGCCACCCGGGAGTCGGTGGCAGGGCGTTCCGGTGGTCGCGCGACCTGGGTTTGAGGACCCGGCGAAGGGGTGTACGTCGCTGTATTCGTGTACGGAGTACCGGCAGGACAACTCGATCCTGATCATCGGTGAGCGGTGCAACGCGTCGGGATCCAGGAAGTTCAAGGACCTGCTGGAGGCGGAGGACTGGGACGGGATCGTGTCGCTGGCGCGGTCGCAGGTGCGCGAGGGGGCGCATGTGCTGGACATCAACGTTGACTACGCGGGGCGGGACAACGCGCGGGACATGGCGGAGGTGGTGCGGCGTGTGGCCAAGCAGGTCGATGTGCCGCTCATGATCGATTCCACGCAGTCGAAGACGATCGAGGCGGGGCTGCGGCACGCGGCGGGGCGGTGCATCATCAACTCGGCGAACTTCGAGGATGGTGAGGAGAAGTTCGATGAGCTGGCGACGCTGGCGCGGGTGTTCGGCGCGGGGCTGGTGATCGGGTCGATCGATGAGGACAAAGAGGCCGCGATGGCGCGGACGGCCGAGCGGAAGCTGGCGATCGCGGCCCGGGGGATCGGGCGGGCGGTGGAGGTGCATGGGCTCGATCCCGCCGACATCTTCTTTGATCCGCTGGTGCTGCCGGTGTCGACGGGGATGGAAAGCGATCGGCGTTCGGGGATGGCGCTGGTGGATGGCGTGCGCCGGATCGCGGGGGCGTTCCCGCGGAGCCAGATCACGGTGGGCTTGTCCAACGCGAGTTTCGGGTTGAAGCCCGCGCTGCGGGTTGTGTTGAACTCGGCGCTGATGCATGAGCTGGAGGGGGCGGGGCTGACCAGCGCGATCCTGCACGCGGGCAAGATCACCCCGCGGAACAAGATTGGGGATGAGTTGTGGCAGGCGTGCGAGGACCTGATCTATGACCGGCGTGCGGCGTCCGCGGGCGGGACGGGGTTGCCCGCGGGGGTTGCGGATCAGGCGTTTGACCCGCTGCAGCGGCTGATCGAGTTGTTCAAGGAGGCGGGGGCCGGGCCGGCCAAGGTGGCGGCGGCGGACCTGACGGTGGAGGAGCGGCTGCGGGCGCACATCGTGGACGGCGAGAAGGAGGCGCTGGACGAGACGCTGCGGCTGGCGCTGGAGAAGTACAAGCCGCTGGAGATCATCAACGACCATTTGCTGGACGGGATGAAGACGGTGGGCGAGCTGTTCGGCTCGGGGAAGATGCAGCTGCCGTTCGTGCTGCAGAGCGCGGAAGTCATGAAGATGTCGGTGGCGAGGCTGGAGCCGCTGATGGAGAAGGCCCAGGGGGGCACCCGGGGGTCGGTGGTGCTGGCGACGGTGAAGGGGGATGTCCACGACATCGGGAAGAACCTGGTTGATATTATTCTGTCTAACAACGGCTACACGGTGTTCAACATCGGGATCAAGCAGCCGCTGTCGGCGATTCTGGAGAAGTGGAACGAGACCAAGGCGGACGCGATCGGGATGTCGGGCTTGCTGGTCAAGAGCGTGAACGTGATGGAGGAGAATCTGCGGGAGCTGAACAAGATGGGGATCAAGGTGCCGATCCTGCTGGGCGGGGCCGCGCTGACGCGGCATTACGCGGAGGGGCACCTGCGGTCGACGTATGAGGGTTCTCTGTATTACGGCAAGGACGCGTTCGACGGGCTGCGGATCATGGACCACATGGCGGGGGGCAAGATGGCGGTGCTGGATGAGGAGATAGAGCTGCGGCTCGCGAAGCGGAGCGCGGCGGAGGAGACGATCGCGGAGGCGCGGGGGGAGCGGGCGGCGCGGGTGGAGGCGTTTGAGA
>CAZHKB010000158.1:0-6643 GCA_964533405.1 uncultured Phycisphaeraceae bacterium
CGCCCGAACAACGCCGCCAAGGCATCTCGCCCCGTCCCCCCCATGTCCACCGACAGCGGACTGACGTACATCCGCAGATATCGGTCCAGAAGCGCGGCGTCCTCCCACTCCGGCTTGCAGTCCGGGTGCTCCAGCAGGAACCGCCGCGACTGGTCGCGGTTCGCCACCGCGTGCTTCACCGACGCCGCCAGGATTCGAGACACCCGCTCGACGGACCCTAGGCCGAATCGCTCATCAAGATCCCGCTTCACCACATTCAATCCCAGCGGCAATGGCAGCCCAGTCTGCCTCCCCCACCACTCGCCAAGGTCCGCCAGTTTCCGCAGCCCCTGCTCCTCGAAGGTCAACTGGGCCTCATGGATCAGCAGCCCCGCATCCGCCGTACCCCTCAGAACCGCGTCGGCCACCAGATCAAACCGCATTGGCAAGGGGCGGAAGCGCCCACCAAGCATCATCGACAGCACGAGAAACGCCGTCGTCTTCGTCCCCGGCACGCCGATGGTGGGCAGCGCATCGGACTCACCGACCGCCCCTGTCGACCCGCTCGCGGAAGACGGGGCGAACCACGCCGCAGACGCATGGTTCCTGCACACCAGCTTCGGCCCATACCCCTCCCCCATCGACGCCCCGCACGATGTGATGCGGTACCGCTCCTGCACATGCGGATACGCGTGGGCCGAGATGGCGGTGATGTCCAGATCGCCGCGCGAGATCGCCCGCTCGTTGGCCTCCTGGATGTCAATCTGCACCGGCTGGAACAGCCACTTGCCGGTGTCGATTGCCGGCGCCCGCCCCAGGTTCACATCGCCCAGCGGCCACCACATGACCACGTCGTCGGCGTCTGGCGAGTGGGCGAGGGTGAGGGTGGGTTTGAGGGGCATGGCAGAAAGTACTCGCGCCAGGTGGGCCGGCTCTCCGAGCCGGGCTCTCCACCACCTCTCCAACGTCTCGGTCACACCTTGGCGACAAACCCGCGCGACAGTGCTCGTGAGGCGGGGTAGAAGCCCTGGAAAGTCCGGCTCGGAGAGCCGGCCGACCGCTAGAACAACCTCTCCTGCCCCGTCCCCGTCACCACGCCGGTGGTCGGGTGGTCCGGGTCGAGCCGGTAGTCCCCATCCCAGCAGGCCGTGCAGTATGAATCCGCCGCGTGCTTCACGCACGCCAGCATCCCCTCCTTCGACAGGTAATGCAGCGAGTCCACGCCCAGGAACTGCCGGATATCCTCGACCTCACGCTCGTGGGCGATCAACTGATCCCGCTGCGCGAAGTCCACCCCGAAATAGCACGGGTGGCGGATCGGCGGGCACGAGATCCGCAGATGGATCTCGCTGGCCCCGGCCTCCCGCAGCTGCTGCATCTTCTCCCGCGTCGTCGTGCCGCGCACGATCGAGTCGTCCACCACCACGATCTTCTTGCCCCGCACTATGTCCGCGATCACGTTCAGTTTCAACCTCACCGCGGCCTTGCGCTCGTCCTGCGTCGGCTTGATGAACGTCCGCCCCACATACCGATTCGGCACGATCCCCTCGCGGTACGGGATGCCCGCGACCCGCGCGTACCCGGCCGCGGCCGACCGCCCCGAGTCCGGCATCGGCATGACAAAGTCCGCCGGCACCGCGCCCTCCAGCGCCAGCTTCTCCCCCAGGCGCTCCCGCACCTCCTGCACGTTCTGCCCGAAGATGTTCGACGCCGGGCTGGCGAAGTAAACATGCTCGAACACGCACATCGCCAGCCGACCCGCCGCCGGCGCGAAACGCCTCGACTTCACAGGCCCGCCCTTCAGGCTCGCCGCATCGAGCGTCACGATCTCGCCCGGCTCGATCTCACGCTCGAGCTTCGCCCCGATCACGTCCAGCGCGACCGTCTCGCTCGCCACCACCGGCTCGCCGGTGGCCATCCGCCCCAGCACGAGGGGCCTCCACCCCCACGGGTCGCGGGCCGCCTCGATCCGGTCCGGGAACAGCAGCACCAGGCTGAACGCCCCCTCAAGCCGCCGCAGCGTCGCCGCCAGCGGGTCGGGCGTCCGATGCTGCTCCGGCGAGGCCAGCAGGTGGACCACCACCTCCGTGTCGCTCGTCGTGTGAAAGATGTGCCCCAGTTCCTCGAAGCGATACCGCCACAGGTCGGCGTTGATGATGTTCCCGTTGTGCGCGATCGCCACCTGGCCGCCGATGTACGACTCGACAAGCGGCTGCGCGTTGCACTCCTTCGACCCGCCCGCCGTCGAGTACCGGTTGTGCCCGATCGCCCCCGCCCCGGCGCGGACCTCAAGGGCGGCCAGGCGTCCCGCGCTGAACACGTCCGACACCAGGCCCATTCCAGCCAGCCCCGTCACCGCCCGTCCGTCCGACACCGCGATCCCCGCCGACTCCTGCCCGCGGTGCTGCTGGGCGTACATACCCAGATACGCCAGTCGCACCGCCTCCGGGTGCCCCCAGGTGCCGAACACGCCGCACTTGTCCTTGGGAGTGTCCCCTCCCGCACCCGGCGCCTCGGGCGCGCTTCCCGTCCGACGCGACCTCGGGGTGTTCAGAACGGGCAGTCGGATGGGTTGTGGCATGGGTTGCCGGAGTGTACGAGCGCGTGCGCCGGGAGTCGCCGACGCCCCCTCGGCAGGGCGACGATCGGCCCTATCGCTGCACGCGCACCGTGAACTCGCGCCGCCGGCTCCCGCCCTCCGGCGTCGCCACGTTCACCCCGAACCGGACCGGCACGCCCATCCGGAACCGCGTCTCGGCCAGGTCCAGGCGGTCGCAGAGTTCCTGCACCGTCCGCACCGGCGCTCCGTTGATCGAGACGATCGCCATCCCCTCTTCAAGCCCCGCCGCGAACGCAACCAGCCCCGGCTGCACATAGTCCACCACGGGGGCGGCCTCGGGCGAGTTCTGGTCGCGCAGCACGACGCCCACGCTCCGCAGCGCTGTGATCACGTCCTGCCTGATCCGCGACGAACGCTCGAACTCGGCCACTTCCACCGTGAACGTCCGCGTGCTGTCGCCTCGCTCCACGTCGATCGTCGCCACGTGCCCGGGCTCGAGCGTGCTGATGACCGAGCGGAGCATCTCCAAACCCGTGATCTCCTGCCCGTCGATGGCGCGGAGGACGTCCTCGGCCCGCACGCCCGCGCGCGCGGCCGGCCCATCGGCCACCACGCCGTCGATGATGACCCCCAGGCCCGCACGCCCGGTGCGCCGCATCAGGTACATGGGCCCATCACCCCGCGGCAGGTTGATGCCCAGGAACCCGCGGCGCACCTCGCCGTGCTCGATCAGCTGATCGGCCACGAACTCGGCCACGCGGACCGGGATGGCGAACGAGATGCCCGCCGACTGCCCGGTGTCGTTGCCGCCCAGCGTGTTGGTGTTGTTGGCGATCGCCACGTTCATGCCCACGGCCCGCCCCAGCGTGTCCACCACCGGCCCGCCCGAGTTGCCGGGATTGACCGCGGCGTCAAACTGGATGAAGTTGGAGAACCCCCCGATGTTGGCGTACATGGTGGACTCGCGCCCCAGCCCGCTCACGATGCCCTGGCTCATCGAGAACTTGAAGTTGAAGGGCGAGCCGAATGAGTAGACCGACTGCCCGATCCGCAGCGGCTCCTGGCTCCGCGGCAGGGCGACCAGCGGCACGAGCGTGTCGATCTTCAGCACCGCCACGTCGGTCCCCACGTCGAAGCCCACCAGCGTCGCGTCGTACAGACGCCCGTCGTTGAACTGGGCGGTGATGCCGCTGGCGCCGCCGACGACGTGGGCGTTGGTGACCAGGTAGCCCCGCGTGTCGTAGACCCAGGCCGAGCCCAGCGAACCGCCGATCCCGGTCTCGTCCTCGACCCGTACGTCCAGGTGGACGACCGAGGGCATGACGGCATCGGCGATGTTGGACGTCGCGTTGGACATGCGGGCCAGGATGTCGTCGGCGGCCAAAGCATCGCGGGCGGCCTGGGCGCGGGCGGCGGCGTCGGCGGCCCGGACCATCCGCACCGCCGCGGGGGCCGCCAGCAGCGTGACCGCCATCGTCAGCAGCACGACCACCGCGGGACCGAATGTGACGAATCGGCGCATCCGGCGTCTCCTGAGGCGGCTCGCCTCGAATCCCCTTTGCCCCACTGTCCTTATCGGCCCAAATCGCGGACGGATGCATCGCGTGCCCTCACGCCTTGCGGAGTTGCTGCTCCTTGGCGAACTTCTGGGCCTCGCCCTCCCGCATCGTGTACCGTTCTCCGCCGATGTCGCGCGACGCGACGAGCTGGACCCACTGGCGGCCAGCGTCGGTGATGGCCTGCCCCAGGGCCGCCACCGGCCTGGCGAACCGCGGCGGGCGCTCGGACATTCCCAGCAGGTCCTGGATCACGAGCACCTGCCCGTGGCACGCGACGCCTGCCCCGATGCCGATGACGGGTGCGCGAGTCGCGTCGAGGATGCCGGCGGTGACCGGGTCGGGGACGGCCTCGACCAGGAGCATCACCGCGCCGGCCTTCTCGAGGGCCACCGCATCCTCGATGATCCGGAAGGCTTCCTCGGCGGTGCGCCCGGCCGACGAGTACCCGCCGGTGAGCGACGCCCGCTGCGGGCGGGAGCCGACGTGGGCGCACACCGGGATGCCGGCGGCGGTCATGGCCTGAACCACCGGCGCGAACGAGGCGTCGGCCTCGATCTTGACGATGTCGGCAAGGCCCTCGGTCAGGTAACGACCGGCGGTGCGGACAGCCTCGCCCACGCCCGTGTGGTACGACAGGAACGGCATGTCGGCCATCACGATCGTGCTCGGCGCGCCGCGCTTGACGGCGGCCGTCAGCGCGATCGACAGGTCCAGGGGCATATGGATCGTCTTGTCGAATCCGAGGACGACCTCGGCCGCGGTGTCGCCCACCAGCAGGACGTGGACGCCAGCCCGCGCGAGCAGGCGGGCCATGGTCGCGTCGTAGCAGGTGAGGCAGGCGAAGACCTCGCCGGTCTGGGCCATGCGCGAGAGCGTGCGGAGGGTCACGGGGTCGGGACGGTCTGTGGTTTCCACGGTCGGCTCACGAGTGGTCACGCGAGGAGGGTAGAGGGGGTGAGGGCGGCGAGGCGGGAGGTGGAGATGGCGATGGCGTCGGGGTTGATATCCAAACCGATGGCGCGCCTGCCTGCGGTCGCGGCGGCGACGAGGGTGGTGCCGCTCCCGCAGCAGGGATCGAGTACGACGCCGCCCATCGGGCAACAGGCCCCGATGAGCAGGTCGAGAAGGGCGAGGGGCTTTTGAGTCGGGTAGCCTTGACGTTCCTTGGCCATGTTGTTGATCGACGGGATCTCGAGCAGTTCGGTTGCGAACGCGGGTATCTCGCGCAGGGCCGGGATGCGCAGGACGTCAGTGGCCTTCTTGCTCTTGCCCTTCATGCGGTTGCTGGTGGCAGGGACGCGGGGCGGGTCGAAGAAGTAGAGGGCGGGGTCGAGGCAGTAGAAGAGGATGTCGTCGTGCTTGCGTGCGAAGCGGCGTGGGGAGGAGCCGCCCAGGCCGTAGGACCAGATGAGGTGGTTGACGAAGCGATCCGGGCCGAGCAGGTCGTCCAAGAGGCATCGGGCGCGGTGGCTTGTGCGGTAATCGAGGTGCAGGAGGACGCAGGCCGAGGGCTTGAGGGCGGGGAGGGTGGCGGTGAGTCGTTCGCCCAGCCAAGACAGCCAGTGGTCCAGGGTGGGCCAGGAGTCTGAGTAGGAGCCGGCGTGAGAGGTCCGGGTCTGGCCCGTGTTGAAGGGCGGGTCGGCGTAGAGGAGGTCGATGGAGGAGGGGGGGAGGCAGGGCGCGGCGAGGAGCCAGTCGGCGCAATCAAGCCGCGTTCGTGAGGGCGCGCACGCACCGTCATCGCCCGACGCCTTTGTCGCTGGCATCCCTATCACGGGGGGAGTGTAGAGGAACGTCCGGCCTGGACACCCGGCCCGTCACGGTTCTGGCGAGGCGCCGCGGGTCCGAGCACGCGGTTCGAGCGCGAGTCGCGACGTGCCGCACTCCGGGCAGGGGCGATCGGCGGGTGTCGCGGCGAGGTTGTAGCCGCAGCGATGGCACAGGCCGCGGCGGGCGCGGGCGAAGGGGCGGCGGGCGAGCCAGTGGGTGAGCAGGAGCGGCGGGATGAGCAGGGCGGCGGGCGTCCAGAGCGGGATGTTGATCATGAAGTAGTACGGCCCGAAGTTGGGGCGGGCGCGGGCGAGGCTCCACCAGGGCACGCGCGGGTGCGGGAGCCAGCCGAAGCGTGAGAAGGGGCGGTCGCTGAGGCCGTAGGTGAGGCTGCCCGGGTCGTGGGCGACGCGATTGGCAAAGCTGATCTGGCCGCTGGCGACTGTGATGGAGTGGCGTTCGGGGGGCATGGTGCCGGGGATCGGGGCTGAGAACCAGGAGAGGTAGAGAAGGGTGCCCGCGCCCCAAACGAGCAGAGCGAGCAGGAACGCGGTGAGGGCGAGTGTCCGGACGCGGCGGCGTCTGCGGAGGTTCATGTGAGGAGCCTACCGGGACGGGCGATTGGACGTCGCGGGGAGTTGAGTTCTGAGATCGCAGGGCTGTGACTGCGGCGCGGGGCTTCGCAGACAGAGACGCTAAAGAAGGCATCGAGGCAGCGAGACATCCAGGCATCGAGCGGGGAGGCGGCGTGGGGGTGGCTCGGGTGCTGCTGGGC
>CAZHKB010000159.1:0-1641 GCA_964533405.1 uncultured Phycisphaeraceae bacterium
GGCCAGGGAGGGTCCAAGGACGAGATCAGGATGAGATTCACCCGCGTGGGCTGCACACGCTGGCCGACCGCTCGCGCGGCCGGTTCTGCTGGACGGAGGTGGCCGGCCGCCGGCGCGGTCGGTGCTGTTGGTGCGGAGATCGTCCTATCATTGCCCTTGATGTCAACCAGCACCCCACGACCGGGCCGACTCGTGCTTGCGGACGGGTCGGTTTTCTCGGGTCGCGCCTTCGGCGCGACCAATCGCGGCCTGATTTCGCGTGCGGAGGTGGTGTTCAACACCGCCATCACGGGATACCAGGAATCGCTCACGGATCCCTCGTACAACGGCCAGATCCTGGTCATGACCGCCCCGCTGATCGGCAACACCGGCGTGAACCCGGAAGATGTCGAGAGCGGGCGGGTGCAGGTCTCGGGGTTCGTCATCCGCGAGTTGGCCGCCCGCCACTCGAACTTCCGGGCGATCGGATCGCTCGAGGAGTACCTGGCCCAGGCCGGCGTGCTGGGGCTGGAGGGCGTGGACACGCGGGCGATCACGCGGCGGCTGCGATCGACCGGCGTGATGAATGGGGTGCTCACCGACACCGACACCCCGAGCGCCGAGCTGGTGGAGCTGGCACGGGCGGCTTGGGCGATGGCAGGGGCGAACCTGGTACCCCACGTCGGATGCCGAACGGCGTCGAGGTGGGCACAGGACCTGGGGGACTGGAACCTGGAGTTCGAGCCCGAGCCGAGCGGGGCGCAGGACTCGAGCGGCCCCAGCGTGGCAGGTTCGGGCGAGGGGCGTCCGTTCCGCGTGCTGGCCCTGGACTGTGGCGCCAAGCACAACATCCTGAGGAATCTGACGCAGCGGAACTGCATCGTGGAGGTTGTGCCGCACACCCTCACCGCGGATACGATCCTCAAGCGGTTTGACGCGGGCGAGGTGGACGGCCTGTTCGTCTCCAATGGCCCGGGAGACCCGGCGGCGGTTCAGGAGACGATCGCGACGCTTCGGGCGGTGGTGGAGCGGCGGACCAACCCGGTGCCGACCTTCGGGATTTGCCTGGGGCACCAGCTCTTGGCCCTGGCGGTTGGGGCACGGACGTACAAGCTCAAGTTCGGGCACCGGGGGATCAACCAGCCCGTTCGGAACATGCTCAGCGGCCAGGTCGAGATCACCAGCCAAAATCACGGGTTCGCGGTGGACCCGGCATCGTTGGAGGCCGTGGGGGGTGAGGCGACGCACATCCACCTGAACGATGGGACGCTGGCGGGGTTCAGGCTGAAGGATCGCCCGGTGTTCTCGGTCCAGTATCACCCTGAGGCGTCCCCTGGGCCGCATGATGCGTCGTACCTGTTTGATGAGTTCGTGCGGTCGATGCGGGCCAGGCGAAATGGGGAGAACTCGATCGCTTGAGGCGCGAACCCGATCGGAATACGAATACATCGGGTGCGGGACGGTCCGATCTTGCGTTTCCGACGCGAGATTCGGGCGGAAATGAGTCCGTTCCATTGGTTCGTGCGTAGTGCTCTGGTACATTAGCGCCCGAGACTGGCGCATCTTGCCCAGACGTTCCCGGCGGGGTTGCCGGCTGGCGGATCGCGGTCTCAGCCCGTCGGGGGACGGGTGGCTTAAAGCCTGCTGTCGCGCAGGCTGGGT
>CAZHKB010000159.1:1741-6632 GCA_964533405.1 uncultured Phycisphaeraceae bacterium
GGCTGGGTCAGGGCTGTGTCAGGGATGGCAGAGGGATGGGCGAGGGATGGTTGAGGGTGGGTGGAGCGTCAACTGAGAGATTGACCACACTCCCGCTTGGGGATGGACGCCGTCTCGCCCCCAGCAAATGACCTGCAACGCGATGTGTTCAAGTCTGTTCTCGCGCTGGCGTTGTTCGCGGGCGCGATTCGGAAGGTGGATGTCTCCCCTGGGTTTGGGGGGGGGAACGTTTGAAGATTGAGAGGAGTCTCGAAATGAAGGCAAAGACCGCTCTGATTCTCGCCGGCGTGGCCGGCCTCGCTTCCCTGGCGGGCGCGCAGACGCTGGCCCCCCGCGTGTCTGTCCGTGACAACGGCACGGTGAACTATCCCGCGTCGTACACGATCTACAACCTGCGGACGGGCACCGTCACGCAGATGAATGGCGGCCCAGTCACGGGCACCGACGCCAACGTGCTGGCGTACGACAACTTCAACACGACCTGCCTGCCGTGCATCGCCGCCGGCGGCGTCCGCGTCCAGAACCGCTCGTGGGTTGACCTGGCGGACTACATCAACGGCACGGGCACCGGCGCGGCGTACATCGTTCCGATGGCCTCTGGTCTCTTCGGCGCCAACTTCGTCGCCCCCGTCTCGCCCCCCCAGGTTCCCCTGCCCACCGACATCTGGGCCGATGATTTCATCGCCGACGCCACCGTGGTCCCCACCGGCACCACCGCCCAGCTCAACCGCCTCACGATCTCGATGTACTCGGGCAACACCGAGCCGGGCGGCGTGACCCGCACCAACCACCTGTGGGTTGGCGTGTTCGGGCTGGATATCAACGGCAACTTCGTGCAGCAGGCGATGATCGACGTGACCGTCAGCGTCGTCGGCACCGGCGGCACCCAGCTCATCGACCTCAACCTCTCGGCCGCCAACGTCACCATCGACGACACCGGCTTCGTGATGGTTGACTGGGTCGACAACGGCGGCGCCGGCGGCGGCCTGTCCGGCGATGATAGCACCGCCGTCCGCATCGCGGGCGGCGACGTGAATCCCACCGCCATCGGCCTGGGCTTCCCCATCCCCTCCTCGCTCCGCAAGCTGGGCGCCGGCGATGACGAGCTGTGGCTGGCCACCGACGGCGTCACCAACGTCATCCCCGTCGGCTCCACCAACTACACCCAGATCCTCAACACCGGCGCCCTCTGGAACTGGGGCTTCGTGGACAACGTCGCCACCCCCACCAGCGAGCTGGCCCACAACTTCATGATGACCCTCGAGGTCGAAGAGGGCGGCGGCGGCTGCGAGCCCGACCTGACCACCACCGCCATCCCGGGCTCCCCCGGCTACGGCGTTCCGAACGGCACGCTCAACAACGACGACTTCTTCTACTACCTCTCCCAGTTCGCCGCCGGCAACATCGCCGTCGCCGACGTGACCACCACCGCCATCCCGGGCTCCCCCGGCTACGGCGTCCCGAACGGCGTCATCAACAACGACGACTTCTTCTACTACCTCTCGATCTTCGCCGCCGGCTGCTAAACCGCAACGCACCATCGACCCCAACCGTTCCGGGAACCTTGGGGCGACATGGATCCACACACCCGCCCGCGCTCCGCGCGGGCGGGTGTTTTTTTGTACCGCCCCCGTGCGGCGGGCCGCTTGGAGCAACGGCTTGCCAGCGGGGCCCGCATCCGCCCTCGACCTCCGGCGTCACTCTCACCGGGAGTTGATCGCCGGCGCGCGTCGGGACCGTTTGTGGTCCGCTGCGGGCCCGGCTCGCCTTGAGACCGGGGTTGGGGAGGAAGGGGCCTCCGCTCGGAATCTTGCCCGCGCTTGGTCGACCGCGGGAGCACGCCTTGCTGCAGTTTCGCGCGCCGTGTACGCGGTCGGCCATGTTGGCGCGGCGGAGTGGTGGTGCGCGGCAATCCGGGCCTCGCGGCCGTGGTGTCCGGGGTCCTGCACGTTCCAATGTAGAGGAGCATCCACCGATGACACGTCAGACGACTCTCGCGCTCACCGTTCGGGCCGGGCTGGCGACTGGCGCTTGGGCGCAGTCCCTGCCCGTCGCGTCGCCCTCGATGTACGCGATGCCGATGACCGGGCAGCATCGCGTCGTCGGCCTCCTTTGATTCCGAGCGCCATTACCATTGGCCATGCCCGCCCCTGCACCCGCCGAACTCGCCCTTGCACGCCGCGCGTGGCGGCTGGGGATTCTGACCACAGGTGACGCGGCGGTGGCGCGGCGTGCGCTGTCGCTGCTGACGCCCCCGGGCCTGAACGAGCACCTGGACGCGGATCGATTGGACCGGCTCGCCATCCAGTCGCTGCGGCGTGCGGTGGGGCCGGTGTCGCGCCCGGCGATCCCGGCTGCAGGGCACGACGGCGGCGACGCGCCGGCGACCTTGGCGCCGCGACGAGCCAAGGACCCGATGGCGCTGGGAGCGGCGCACGCGGTCATCACGTCGCTGCCGTTGCAGGCGGCCGAGGCGTTCGTGCTGCGGAGGCTGGATGATCTGGACCCGATCCGGGCGTGCCGCGCGATGGACTGCTCGAGATCGGCGGCGGATCGGTTCCTGCGGAGAGCCGACGACGAGATCGCGGCGCGGCTGGGCGAACAGTCGGCCCGCGCGGTGGCGGAACTTCGGGAGGCGGGCGACCGACTCACGCCGGATGCGGAGGTGATCGCGGCGTGCGTGGCTCGGGCCCGGGCACGTTCGCGGTCGCGGCTGTCGCTGGCTCTGGCGATCGTGGCGGGGGCACTGGGCGCGCTGTGGATCGTGGCCTCGCTGGTGACGTAGGTCCGGAGGCGGCGCACATCCCGCGCTGAACGTCCCGGGTTGTTACACACTCACGCGGGGAGCGTGGCCGGCCCGATGACCATCTTCCCGCCGACGCGGGACTCACGGATGAGCGGGGGCGTGCCCCCGAGTAGCCACGGAAGGAGCCTCACTTGGTCTCTCTTACCGCTCGCGCGAAGCGCGCGCGGGAGAGGGCGGAGCCCGATCCCAGTTCGTTACCGCGATTGACCCGGGAGCAGGTCATCGATCGCATCATGGAGTTCAACCGCTCGGCACGGGCCGAGTTTCTGGAGACGTTTGACGACGACCGCCTGAACCACTACCTGGACCACCTTGTGTGCGCGTCGTCCCCAAGGGGTCGGGAGGCGGTGTGGGTGCGGCGGGGCGAATCGCCCGCGATCATGAGCCGTCACGCCCGCGGGTGACCGATGGGTTCGACCACCCGCCTGAGACTCCGACTGAGCATCGGGGGCCGCCGGAAACGGCGGAGAGAGACGGATCGGAGAGGGAGGCAAGGGGCAGACCCGCGGTGGGGGTCTGCCCCTTTTTCATTGGGCAGGGATGGCTGGCGTGAAGTTGTGCGGGGCGTGCGGGGTGGGGATGGGTGGCGAGCGGGGCAGCGTCGCGTGCGGGTTGGGGGGCGTGCGCGAGGAGCCGATGTGCGGGGCGTGGGCCGACGCCGGGGGCGCACGCGTTGCGCGTCGGAGTCGTCCGTTTGCAACTTCGACAAGAGGTGACGCCATGAAGACCCGGCCGACCCGCATCGCAACGATAATTCTGGTGTGTGGCCTGGCGGGCTGCTCGTCGACGTGGCAGCGGGAGCCGGTGGCGTTTCGACCGGCGGGAACGCCGGCGGCGATGAACCAGGCGCCGGCCACGGGCAACGCCCAGGGCGACCCCACGTGGCAGGATCGGTACTGGACCCAGAGCGTGACCAGCGCGGAGACGCGGGCCAACCCGGCGCCGCGGCACGCGCCCGGGGCGGAGGCCGGGTTCCCGGATTCACCCGCGCCCGCGTACGCGGCCTCTGACTCAAGCAGCGGCACGATCGGAGCCGGGAGGCCCGGAGCCCTTGGCTCGACGACAAGCGGGCAGGGCACCAGCGACGACGGGCTGGGGTGGTACTCGGGCACGTTCGACGAGTCGCTGGCGGGCAGCACGCCGCCGGAGGATGCGGCGGGCTCGGCCAACATCTCACAGGTGACCGACACGTTCGAGGGCGCGGACTTTGACCCGGTGGTCTCGCGGGATGGGTCGTTCATCGTGTTCGCCAGCACGCAGCACCGGGCGACAAGCGATCTGTACCTGAAGCGCCTGGGGTCGAGCGTGCTGACGCAGATCACCAGCGATCCGGGGCACGACATGATGCCCTCGATCAGCCCGGATGGGCGGTGGATCGCGTTCACGAGCAACCGCTCGGGCAACTGGGACATCTATGTGATGCCGATCGACGGCGGCAAGGCGCTGCAGCTGACGACCGACGGGGCGCCCGACCTGCACCCATCGTGGAGCCCAGACGGCAACGGGCTGGTGTTCTGCCGGTTCGGCGAGGCCGGGCGGCGTTGGGAACTGTGGGTGCTGGACATGCGGACGCCCACGCTGTCGTTCTTCATCGGCGAGGGGCTGTTCCCGGAGTGGAGCCCGGTCGCGGGGACGGGCGCGAGCGGGATGGACCGGATCCTGTACCAGCGGTCGCGCG
Organism: uncultured Phycisphaeraceae bacterium; assembly: GCA_964533405.1. Taxonomy (GTDB): domain Bacteria; phylum Planctomycetota; class Phycisphaerae; order Phycisphaerales; family UBA1924; genus JACKHA01. The sequence continues at coordinate 6,226 of CAZHKB010000159.1, forward strand.
AGCGCGGCTCGAGGTCGTTCGGCGTGTGGACCATCGACTACGGAAACGGCGAGGCGACCAATCCGATGCTGATCGCCAGCAGCCCGACGCAGGCGTACATCAACCCGACGTGGTCGCCCGATGCGCGGTGGGTGGCGTTCGCGGGCGTGCCCAATGACGCGGACTGGGCCGACCGCGGCGCGCCACGCCCCAGCAACGCGGACCTGTTCCTGGCGAGCGTGGAGGGCGGGAACCGGGTGCCGCTCACGAGCGGGCGGGGCGTGGACCTGATGCCGACGTTCGCGCCGGACGGGACCCTGTTCTTCATCTCGGATCGCTCGGGGCACGACAACCTGTGGATGATGACGACGCACGGGGCCATCCAGACGGCGACGGGGCGGGTGCCGATGGGGGCGCCGGTGTTTGCG
>CAZHKB010000160.1:0-6610 GCA_964533405.1 uncultured Phycisphaeraceae bacterium
ATCTCCGGGGGGGCATGGTAACGGGGGCGGGCGCTGCTGAGGTTGCGGTGCGCTTGGACCCCGGACTTTCGCAGAGCCAAAGTCCCGGCGTCCGGGGCGGAGGGCGAGATCGGCGCGGGCAGGTGGCTGGGAGGTGGCCGACCGCTCGCGCGGGTCGGTTCGGTTGATCCAGAATCCGCTACACTCGCCCCCCACGCCTCCTGGGGATTTGTCTATGACCGTTCCGCCAACCGTTCCGCCGCGCGCGCCGTCGATCGTTCTGGTGCTGCTGTCGGCGATGATGTTCCTGCAGTTCTTCGTGTGGGGTTCGTGGTATGTCTCGATGACCGGGTTCATGATCCCCGAGGGCATGGGGGGGCTGATCGCGGCGGCGTACTCGGTGGGCCCGATCGCGGCGATTGTCTCGCCGTTCTTCCTGGGGCTGATCGCGGACCGGTTCTTTCCGACCGAGCGTGTGCTGGGGGCGATGCACCTGCTGGGCGGTGCGGTGTTGTGTGCCGCGCCGGCGGTGGCGTCGGCGTTCACGGGCGGGTCGCCCTGGCTGCACCCCTACATCCTGATTCTGTTGCTGCACATGCTGTGCTACATGCCGACGCTGGGGCTGACGACCACGCTGGCATTCCACAACCTGCCGAATCGGGAGAAGCACTTCCCACTGGTGCGGGTGTGGGGGACGATCGGGTGGATCGCCGGGAATCTGGCGGTGAGCGTGCTGCCCGGCAAGGACGCGGCGGCGGAGCAGTTCTATCTGGGGGGCGGTGCGGCGGTGCTGCTGGGGGTTTTCTCGTTCTTCCTGCCGCACACGCCGGCGCCGGCCAAGGGCAAGAAGATCAGTGTCCGCGAGATTTTGGGCCTGGACTCTCTGGCGCTCCTGAAGCAGCGCTCGTACCTGGTGTTCGTGGTCTGCTCGTTCCTGCTGTGCATCCCGCTGGCCGGGTACTACGCCCAGGCACGGAACTACGTCGATGCGACGGGGTCGGCGGTGAACAACTCGGCAACGTTTACGATGTCGTTCGGGCAGATGTCCGAGATCTTCTTCATGCTGGTGATGCCGCTGTGCTTCAGGCGGCTGGGCGTGAAGTGGATGCTGGCGATCGGGATGCTGGCGTGGGTGGTGCGTTACGGCCTGTTCGCGGGGGCGTGGGATGATCGCGTGACCTGGATGGTGATCGGCGGCGTGCTGATGCACGGGATCTGCTACGACTTCTTCTTCGTCACCGGCATGATCTACGTCGACAAGGCCGCCAACCCCCAGATTCGCGGGCAGGCGCAAGGATTTCTGGTGCTCATCACGCAGGGGCTGGGGATGCTGATCGGGGCCCAGGCGTTCGGGTGGCTCGTGGGGCACTACACGAGCGTGCCGGTGTTCGTGGTCGAGCCGACGCCCGAGCAAGGAGCGGCGGCGACGACGGTGGACTGGAAGATGGTGTGGGCGATCCCGGCGGCGTTCGCTCTGGGGGTTCTGATCGCGTTCGTGGTGCTGTTCAGGGAGCGGGGTGGGGACGCGGGGGTGGCCAAGAGCGTCCCGACGCAGGATCCGGCGTTGTCGGGGGCGGTATAGGGCGAGGGGTCCGAGTCGCTGGCGAGAAAGGCACGATCGGGGGGGCCGGCCTTTCCAGCCCGTGCAGAGGCGGCGGCACCCCGTCGACCCACCGCAACTCCGATCGGTGCACCGGTGCCCGCCAGGGGTCACGCTTGGCCCAAGGTGCCCCGCCGCTCTCGGGCGAGGCTCGAAAGCCCCGCCCCGTCAATCCTGGGTTCGCCGTTGCTTCCTGCGGTGAGGGGCTTCTCACGCGGCGGCATTTCGGCTATTCTGAGTGGGACCCGCTTGCACGGTTGGCGGGAACGTGGCACCCACAAGGATTCCGACCATGGCACACAACGAATCTCGGCGGTCATTCCTGGCCAAGACGGCCGCGCTGACGGGGGCGGCCGCGCTGGCGGGGCCGACCAAGATGTCGTTCGCGCACATCACGAAGGCGCGGGCGGCCAAGGCCAAGCCTCGGGTGGAGTTGAAAGCGGGCGAGGTGATCCGGATGGCCGTGATCGGGCCCGGCGGCATGGGCACGGGGCACTGCGAGTCGTTCGCGACGCTGGCCAAGCAGGGGCTGGAGAAGGTGGATATCGTGGCGGTGGCGGATGTATGCGACTCGCGGCGAGAGAACGCGGTGCGGGCGATCGCGCGGGCCGGGCAGACGACTGCGGTGGATTCGTACCGCGACTACCGGGAGATCCTGCAGCGGGATGACATCCACGGGGTGCTCGTGGCGTCGCCGGAGCACTGGCACTGCCAGCACGCGACCGATGCGCTGCTGGCGGGCAAGGACGTGTACTGCGAGAAGCCGATGACGCTGCGGCTCGATGAGGCTCTCCGGCTGAGGCAGGTCCAGTTCGCCAACCCGCATGTGCTCTTGCAGGTGGGCACGCAGATGATGCAGTTGCCCAAGTGGAAGGAAGCCAAGCGTCTGATCGCGGAGGGGGCGATCGGCACGCCGACGATGAGCCAGACCTCATACTGCCGGAACACGCCGGACGGCGAGTGGAACTACTACGGGCTGGACCCCGCGTGGGCGCCCGGCGCGAACCTGGACTGGGACGCGTGGTGCGGCCCGATGGGGCGCCAGCCTTGGGACCCGCTGGTGTACGCCCGCTGGCGGCGGTACCGCAAGTACTCGACCGGCATCATCGGCGACCTGCTGGTGCACGAGATGACGCCCTTGTGCTACGCCCTGGACATGGGCTGGCCCACGCGGGTGACGGCCTCCGGCGGGCACTATGTCGACAAGGTGATGGAGAACCACGACACGGTGAACCTGACCGTCGAGTTCGAGCGCGGGCACACGATGATCGTGGCGGGCGCGACGAACAACGAGAACGGGCTGGAGCGGGTCATCCGGGGCCAGAAGGCCAACATGTACATGGGCAGCAACAACGTCGTGATCCGCCCGGAGTCCAAGTTCGTGGACGAAGTCGAGGGTCGCACCGTCGAGTGCGCCGACATCGGCAACGACCAGGATGCGCACCGCCTGCACTGGCTGCACTGCATCCGGACCCGCGAGGTGCCGGCGGCGGACGTCGATTCGGGCTGCAAGATCATGGCGATCGTGGACCTGGCGACCAAGTCGATGTGGGATGGGCACGCGTGGAGGTTTGATCCGTACAACATGTGCGCCGAGCGCGTGTGATGGCACGGCGAGCCGGTTGACACAGGATGAGTTGAGCGGGCGGGCCTTTGCAGCCCGCCCGCTTTCTTGTTGTTGCGGGCTTGTTGTTGCGGGCTTGTTGTTGCGGGCTTGTTGTTGCGGGGGAGCATGGAGACGGTGGGGGGCCCAACGCCCCCCAACTTTCGTGCCAGCAGGGCACGCGGCGTCAGGTCACGCCCACGGCGGCGGCGTCACGGTCGGAGAGGAGCCCGCCGTCGGAGCGCCTCTTGACGGTGCCGTCGCGCTTCCAGGAGCGGTCGCAGCGGGCCTGGTCGCGGAGGTCGATGACGCTGACGCCATGCGGCGCGTGGGGATCGAACGTCACCCGGCTGACGCCGAACAGGTCGGCCAAGTCCTCGCGCGCGAGGGCCGTGAGCTCCGGGTACTTGGCTTCGAGCAGCACGATCCCGGCATCGAGCGGATTGTCCAGCCCCAGGGCGCCCGGGATCGACCCCTTGGGCTTCTTGGCATTCTCGAGGTGCATGTGAGCCTCAGATCGCACCGCCAGGGCCAACTCCCAGCCAGAATGAACGTCGGCCCCCGCGCCGCCGCGGCTCGCGAACAGTTCGAGGTGGACGCAGGACGCCTCGGAGCCCGCCGATTTGTCATCGACCTTGCGGAGCGAGCGGTACGCCTCATCGGCCGTGTGGCACATGATCGGCGCCAGCAGGCGGCACAGTGAGTCGGTGAGCGTGTAAAGGGTCCGCTGGGTCTGGCGTCGGCGATCCGAGTCCGGCCTATCACAATAGAGCCGGTCCTTGACAGTCGCCAGGTAGATCGCGCTCAACGTCTCGTTGCAGAAGTTGAAGAGCGCGAGGTGGGCGTTTCGGTACTTGAACTCGCTGTAGGCGGTCTGGACCTCCCTCTCCAGGATAACGAGCCGGCCAAGCACCAATGCATCGATCGTTGTCGGCGCGGGCGGGTTCGCGGCCCCCATCGTGGCGTGGTCGTAGTCGTAGAGATTGCTCAGCATGAAGCGGAGCGTGTTGCGCACCTTGCGGTAGCTCTCGCCCGCCACGTCAAAGAATGACTTGTCCACCTTCACGTCGTTCTCGTAGTCGAGGCCGCTGACCCACCAGCGGCAGACATCGGCCCCGTAGTCCTTGAGCAGGTCCTCGACCTCCAGCGTGTTGCCCAGGCTCTTGGACATCTTCTTGCCGTCTTTGTCGACCATGAAGCCGTGAGTGAGCAGGGTCTTGTAGGGCGGCTTGCCCGTCACGCCCAGCGCGGGCAGGAGCGAGGCCTGGAACCACCCGCGATGCTGGTCCGAGCCTTCGAGGTAGAGATCGGCCGGGAAGTTCTCGCCATCGGGGTGGGCCGCGGTCTTTGAGCGTTCGCGCAGGACGGCGTTCCACGAGCAGCCGGACTCGAACCAGACGTCGAGGATGTCGCCGCCCTTGCGGAGCGTGGTGAGTGCTGCGTGCTGGGTGCCGAGTTGCTTCGGGCAGTCCGGGTCGGTCGCGGGGTTGTAATGTTTGAGGAGTTCGTCAGGCGTGCCGGTGAACCAGAGGTCCGACCCCTTCTCGCGGATGGCCTTGGCGACGGCGCGGACGGAGGCGGCGGTCATCAGCACGCCCGGCTCGGCGGGGTCACCAAAGAAAAACGCCGGGATCGGCAACCCCCACGACCGCTGGCGGCTGATGCACCAGTCGGGTCGGGATTCGAGCATGCCGCGGAGGCGGTTGCGGCCCCATTCGGGAACGAACTTGACACCGTCGCCGCCAACGGCCCACACGGGAGGAGGCGTGGCAGTCTGGCGCTCCAACGCAGTGTACTGCGCCTCCGAGAGTGAGCTTCCAGGCTCGTCACACTGCTGATGAAACTTACTCAACGTCGCTTTCTGCTGCGCGTTTGCCGCGGGCTGAAGCACTCCTAACTGTACGAATCCAAGCGCCCGTTCCTTTAGGCTGCGCGGCGGGCGACCGGCGGGGTCGGCTGGATGAGAGAACTGGTGCGCGCCGTCGACACCCACCCCGATGAACCACTGCTCGGTGGCGCGGAAGATGACGGGGGACTTGCCGCGCCAGTCGTGGGGGTAGGAGTGCGTGAACTTGTGGTCGTAGAACAAGTGCCCCGAGTTCCGCAGGTGCTCGACGACCAGCGAGTTGGCCTTCCAGATGTTCAGCCCCCGCAGCCACTCGGGGACGGTCGAGTCGTACGACCCGTTCTCGCGGACGGGGCAGTAGATGGGCAGGCCGACCTTTTTGCCGGTCTGATAGTCCTCGGCGCCGTGTCCCGGCGCGGTGTGGACCAGGCCGGTGCCGTCTTCGAGCGTGACATAGTCGGCGGCGACCACCGAATAGACCTTTGAGACGTCGGCGGCGGGATCGCGCTCGGGCCGCGGCGGCGTGGCGATGAACGGGTGGCGATAGCGGAACCCGACGAGGCGATCGCCCGACGTCGTCGCCAAAACTTCAACCTTGTCCGACTTGGCGGCTTTGGTCACGCGGGCCACGGCCTCTTCGGCCATCACCGTCACGTTTCCATCCACCCGCACGAGGGCGTAGGTGAACTTCTGGTTCACCGCGATGGCCAGATTCGCGGGGAGCGTCCAGGGGGTTGTGGTCCAGATCATGAACGAGGGCGTGATGTCGGGGCGATTGTCGCCGGTGAGCCCGAAGGCGGCATAGGTGGCGACGGCGTCGGCGGCCTCAAAGTCGACGTACACCGAGGTGTCCTCGCGGTCGTAGTACTCCAGTTCCGCCTCCGCCAGCGCGGTTTCGTTCTCGATCGACCAGTGCACGGCCTTGAGCGCGCGGTACACCAGCCCCCGCTCGACCAGCGTGGCCAGCGCTTCGAGCACCGCGCCCTCGTAGGGCGGGGCCATGGTCATGTACGGGTTGTCGTAGTCGGCCAGCGTTTCGAGCCGCTGCATCTGGCCCGCCTGGAGTTTGATGAACTTCTCGGCGTACTTCTGGCACTCGCGCCGGATGGCCACACGGCGGACCGAATCCTCGAGCGTCCGCATCTTCTCGATCTTGCCGGATTCGACGAGGTCGGTCATGACCTTGTGCTCGATGGGCAGGCCGTGACAGTCCCACCCGGGGACGTAGGGGGTGTCGAAGCCCATCATGGACCGTGTGCGAACGACCAGGTCCTTGAGGACCTTGTTCATGAGGTGCCCGAGGTGGATGTTGCCGTTGGCATAGGGCGGCCCGTCGTGGAAGTTGTAGAAGCCCTTGGCGGCGCGGCGTGCCGGGCCCTGGTCACGCAACCGCTGGTACAGGCCCATCGCGTTCCAGCGTTTCATGCTGGCGGGCTCGTTCAGGACGAGATTGGCCTTCATGGGGAAGGCGGTCTTGGGGAGGTTGAGGGTGGCGCGGTAGGGGCTCTTGTCTTCGCCCGATCTGGCGTCGGCCTTCGGGGCGTCGGGCTTGGGGTCGGCGGGTTTGTTGGCGGCGCTGGTG
>CAZHKB010000161.1:0-6530 GCA_964533405.1 uncultured Phycisphaeraceae bacterium
CCGCTGGAACGGGACCGCCTGGTCGCCCTTGGGCACGGGCATGAACAACGCCGTCGAAGCGCTGGCGGTGCGCGGGTTGCCGCGGGCGACGGGCGGGCAGCGCTTCCGCTGCTCGAGGCGTGCCTCACCGCTGCGGAGGAGGTCGAGCCGCCGGGGCATCCCCGCCTCAAAGAGTACCGGGACACGCTCGCGGCATGCCGCGCCGCGCTAGCGCAGTGAGGCGAACCCAACGGGAACTGGGGACGCCACAGGGCGGCTGCGAACTACGCCCTTGAAGCAAACCGTAGCGAGCCGGCAGGGGGAGACCTGGCCGGTCGAGGAGTGTCCGCGTGCACGCGACGCGCAACGCTGTCAAGCGAAGCCGCCGACCACCAAAACCCTGCCCGATCCCGCTCGGATTCCGCCACAGCGCCCCAGCGGCTAGCGGTTCGCTCACCTACCGGTTCGCGGGGACGCCGCACCGCACCCCGCACAAGGCGTGCTCCCCATTTGCGTGCCTCTCCAGAGGCGGTCTAAGCCTTGGCAACGTCGCTCGCGGTTGGTACGCTGTGGCGGGATGCATCCTGGGTGCATCGTGCACGGAGTTCGCATGCGGTTGCGGATCGGCGGGTACAACGCGCGACTGGTTGCCCGGCCCCCACGGGCCGGCAACACACTGCGGTTGCGCGACGCCGGAGTGCTCGAAGCCGAACTTCGACGGTTCGCGGATCAGGACGGGGGCATCAAACGCCTCGCCGAGTTGCTCGCAGATGCAAGCGCCGGCGCTCGCGGCGGCGAAACGGACGGGGGAGACGTCGTTACTCGGGTGATGCAAGCGCTGAGCGACGGGCGCATCGCCCTCGCGCCGGTGGAATGGCGGATGCGGCCGAAGTTGCTAGCGAGCGTCGTGGACGGCCCGGCCATGATGTCGGCGCCGCCGTCGGCGCCCGCTAAGCCGCCGGCCAAGACCTGGGTCGCGTTCAAAGTTGTTGATGAGCGGACGGGCGAGCCGGTGTCCTCAGTTCGGTTGCGGGTAACGCTTCCCGACGGTACGGAGGACTACCACACCACCAGCGGTTCCGGCGCCGTCCGGATCAACGAGGTTCGCGAGGGTTTCTGCGACGTCGCGTGCGACCTAACGGGAGCAAGCCTTGGCGATACCTATGAGTTTAAGGGGGATGGCGCCCCGACACCCCAGAAAGATGCCTGGTCCAGCGCCCGGATCAGCCAGTCCAACCTGAAGCGCATCGCCCTGGTAGAACGGCACAAGGTCAAGGATGGCGACTCCATTCTGTCGATCGCCAAGGCGGTGGGCCTGGATTGGAAGGTCCTCGCGAGATTCAACTGGGGCACAGACGTCCCGGACGAGATCAACCGGCGCCTGGTTGAGGACGTCGGCGTCACGAAGCGCACCCCGGACGGCAAGAACTGGAAGTTCACCTCGCAGGACCATCCCGGCATCGTGTACGTCCCGAGCAAGTGGGAAGAATTTGGCCTGGCAACCGGGCGTGAGCACATCTTCAAGGTCCGCCTCGTGGCGCCTCTGTACCTGCGCCTCCGCACCCAGGAGGGAGACCACCGCATCCCCGACGCGGGCTACAAGGTCACCTGGGCCAACAAGCAGGAGCAGGAGGGCAAGGTTGGCAAGTCCGGGATCGACCTGGTCGAGGACCCGCCCCCCGGGGCGTTCCAGATCGAATGGAATGAACACCCGCGGGTCTTGGCGGGAGCGCTGGCGGCCCATGCCCGCCACGCGATGGACTCGGGAGAGCAGCGGACGCTGATCGAGGTGCTCAAGTACGACCCCGAGACCACGGAACTGATGATCGCCGCGTACGACGCGCACTTCAATGACTACTCCGGCCGCGGCTTCATCGAGGACGCGTACGCCAAGTTCCCAGACGAGGAAGAGCGGACCATGTTCGAGTTCGCGCTGCTGCGGATGGGCATCGCGGCCAAGAGCGGGATGACCCTTGCGCCGGCGTCGGACGAGCCGCACCCGGACAACGTGGATGAGGAGTTCGGGAAGGTCGGCGCGGTGGAGGGCGGGATCGCCTCGGTGGAGGTGCCGCCGGCGGATGAGCCCGCGGGCTCGGAGGCCGATTCGGAGCCGGCTACGGACACGGAGTCGGGCTCGGCGGAGGGCGTCGCGTGAGATCGGCGCAGCGGCCGGGCGAGACGGAACGCAGCGGACCAGCGGGGCTGTCCCGCGGAGTTCAGACACGATGAGCGAGCCGAAGTCCGCCAAGCCCTACAGGATCTCGGCCTCGCCGGGTCTACGCAGCATCACGGTGGGGACCAGGGTCCGGTACACGCTTGTCGGCGGCACGCGCAAGCATGGCCAGGCGGCCCCCTATGACGAGATCTTCTGGTTCTGGCAGGCCGAGCGGGACTTTGACAACCACGTCCGCCTCAATGCGCACAAGATGCGAAGCACGCAAACCCTCGGGAACCACAACGTCCTCGAGATTGACTATTTCAAAGACTACGCAGACACGGATTGGGTGGTGTGGGCCGCGGTGCGCAACGGCACTCAGGTCACGGCGGTCGAGCCGGTTCGGCAACGGGTGGACCAAATCGAGATCGCCCTCGACCACGAGATCACGGCGGCGGCCAAGGAGGGCCTGCCCGACCCCATGCTGGTCCGGGCTGCGGCCTGGAAGTACGCGAAGGTCCTGCGCCTGGTGGCCCAGCATGCCCCGCCGCCCACCGTCGAGGCGTTCGAGGCGCACCACCGGAAGCTCAGGCGGCTCGACATTCTCGCGAACAAGTTGGGTGACCTGTTCTCGGGCTACTTCTTCCTTCAGATCCACAAGCTCAACGCGGTGTACATCGAGAAGGAATCGCAGGAGAAGAGGCGCCTGCGGGTGTCGCTGGTCAAGACAGGCGACAAGGGCGGAACCTCCACATGGACCTTGATCGACTGGACCGACCCGAACGACTCACGCCTGAGCAGCAAGCACGTTTCCTCAGGGCCGAGCGACGCCGTAGCGATCCAGCGCGCCATCGACGATTGGAACGCCGAGAGCAAGTACCCGCCGGGCCACATCCGCTACCTCCTCCCGCAGGAGATCAGCAAGGGCATCGACGAGCGCCTCGACGGGTTCGAGGTCGGCGACAAGGGCACCTGGGAACGGGTCTCGGACGCCCTCGGAGCCCTGAGCACCGCCGCGGCCGTCGTGGGCGCCGTCGTCTCGTTCATGGTCCCGGTGCCCGGCTCGCAGTTGGTCTCCGCCGCCCTTTGGACCTCCGTGTTCGCCTCCTCCGCCGCCGCCATCATCAACATCACCACCCAAGACCGAAGTTGGAAGGAGGGCGCCCTCGACGGCCTGACCATCGTCGGCAATCTCTTCACCGCCGTCGGCGCCGGCGCTCGCCTCTGGGCCCGCGGCCGCACCATCGAAGTCCGCGACCGCGCCGGAAAGGTCGCTCGCTACGCCCTCATCGGCCAGATCACCGCCGACTCGATCAATGCCGTCGCCATGAGCGCCGAGATCATCAGGGACTTTGACAAGATCATGTCCGACCCGAACACGGATCCCAGCGAGCGCATCCAGCGGCTCCTGCAGATCCTCGGACGCGGCGCGGTCCAGGCCGTTTCCATCAGGGGAACCAAGGAGGATCTCAAGAACCTGACGCTCCGGGACGGCTCGGGCACCCGGGCGATCGACCGGCTCGATTCGCTCAAGGACCCCAACGCCCCGCCGCTCGACCTCAACGCTCCGTCCAAGGTGGACGGCAAGACCGACGCGTCGGGCGGGAGCACCACGCACGTCCAGAACGACCCGCGCAAGCCCAAGCCCGACGCCCCCGCCCCCAAAGCGCCCCCGATTCCCAAGCCCAAATCCCAGTGGGCCAAGCAGGGCACCGCGAACTCGCGCGGCATGCGCGGCCTGGACCACCTGATCTTCGGTCAAGTGGCGCAGGGCAAGCAGAAGCTGTTCATCGTCGTCCGTGACGGCAACCCCGACGGCGTGCGATTCTTCGGTCGCAAGGGCGACGTCGATAAGCTCGGCAAGCCGATCACGTATGAGGGCAAGCCCGAGACGATGAAGGCCAAGACCGCACTGGAGGGGCCGTACAAGGGGCTGGTCTGCTTCGACCCGAGCCACGCCCGCACCGCCACATCGCTCTCGAAGCTCGCCGGCCATCCGGAGATAACCGTCGCCGCACTGATGCAGGGCAAGACTGCCAAGCAGCTCATGGACGACTCCGGTTCCGAGTTCTTCAAGCGCTACCAGGCCTTCAAAGAGGATAAGATCGAGAAGAGCGGGTATCGTGTGCTGGACGACGACCACTACATTGTCGTACACAAGGACACGGGCGTGCGATACCACGGCGACTACGACCTGCACGGCGTCCACTATGCCGACGGTTCGCACATGGACGATGTGACCGCCCTCATCGACGAGCTCAACCAGAAGATGGGCGCCAAGCTCGTCCAGCACGGCGCCCACTCGGGATGGCCGGATCGCCAGAATCCCGCCATCGCGGGCGAGAACGCCGGGCCGATGCCTCCCGTCACGATCTACACCCCAGACGGGCGGGTTGTGAGCATCGCGGGCGGTTCGATCGCGGAGAATCGCAAGCGCATGAAGCAGTTCTACGGGGAGCACAACATGACCTGGCGCTACAACGAGTGGGAGCAACTGCCGGGAAACAAGATCGACACCAACGACTGATCCGTCGGCACCAGCCAGACGCATGGCGATCGACCTGTCGATCAGCCCGACTCCTGCCCCAAGTTCTGACCCGATCGCACCGAGACTCGACCATGCTCACTCCACCACTCACCAAGACCGAGCGCGACGAGATTCGGGCCCGCCGGGCCACGGCGATGGAGCGGTACCGCGCCTGCCTCATGGCCGAGGACAGCGCCGGCGCGTCGCAGGCTTCGGACGACGCCGATGCCGCGCTGGCGGCATACTTCGACCGCCTCCCCGTCGTCACCATGTCCACCTGCCCGTTCACGGGCAAGCCGCTGATGCGCTCCTTTGATCCCTTCGGCCTCGACGGCCCGTGGTGGCAACCCGGCGCACGCCGCTTCGCGCCGCCCGCGCCCTTCACCTTCTGCGTCCTCCGCGGCGCGGTCCACCTGCAGGGCAAGCGTGTCATCGGTCCGACGCTCGAGGCCGCCATCGGGCCGGAGGTTCCGTATGTCATCCCGCGATTGCTCGTTCTGGGCAATATGACCGTCGTCATCGGCGAACTGCCCATGGTCCCCGGTTACAAGGTTTACACCATCGGCTACTTTGCCGACCCCAGGCCGCCGGCCAAGAGCCTCACCGCCGACTGGCCCGACACCTCGTACACCTACAAGACGCTCTTCGGCGAGGGCGGCTCCATCATCCCCGTGGACCCATGGGACTTTGACCTCAAGCCTTGGATTACCAAGGGAAAGGTCCGTTGGTGCGTACCCGGCAGCGGAAATCAGGAGTTGGCCCCTCCCGCCCCTCAGTCGATCACTGGCGCCAGCGAGTGCCCGTACCTCGACCTGAAGGGGCGCCGCGAATACATGGTGGTCAGGGGCGAGAAGACCTGGGACCGCGGCCTACCCAACGGGGACCCTATCACCGCCGCGGACCTATTCGACTGACAGAGACGAGCGCGGGGGCCACGTTCCCGTCTCAAAGCGTAGCTCTCAATGCGGTAGCCCCGAGCATGCGATCAGGGCGGCGGTCGCTCCGCCTGTTCGCCACCGACGTCGGCCCCGAGTCACTCTGGCCCCCCGTCCTCACCCTCCGCGAAGACGGCAGGCCCGTCAACTGGCTCGGTGCATCCCCCGATGGATCGGCGGTGTTCGGCTGGCAGAACGGCGGCGAGTGGCTGGTGTGGAAGGCCTGGGACGTTGGCGGCTTGGAGCAGGGGGCGGCGGGTGTGCCGGAGCCCGGAAGGCCGGGGGATCAGCGATAGCAGGCGGCCCGGGGCATCGGCGGCGGCGGCGAGGTGTGCGAGCGGGGTGGAACGCCGTGCGGTTTCGCCGCCTCGGCCGCACCCCGGACCATCGGCGACCGTCGGCGGGTGCCCGCAACTCGCGGATTCAACGGGCCTGGTGAAAGTGGAGCGGAGGAGAGTCGAACGCCCGACCTCATCATTGCGGACGCCCAAGGGTCCCAGCCGAGACGCGCAAGGGAGGATACCAGCGGGGGTTGCGGATTGCGAGCGACGCGGGGATTGCGCGGCGGATCGCGGTGTACACCGCGCTGGACCGCGCTGCGGCGTGGCGAGTTCGGGCGCGGAAGGGGATGATCCTTCCGTGCGCAGACGACCTCTCGCTGAGTCGGCTTGTCGCGCTCGCAGGCCGCTAAGAAACTCGTTTCATCGTTTGGTGTAGTCTGCGGCTTCTGGCAAGGAGGCCGCGGCATGCGTGGACGAGTGGACCCTCAGCGGACGATGTTCGTGGCGTTCGATCTGGAGCAGGCCGTGCCGTCGGACCATCCGCTGCGGGCGATCAAGCGCGGGGCCGACGGCGTGCTGGGCGAGATGTCGCGCGACTTCACTAGCAGGCCGTTGAAAAACTCTCCCGCATTCGTTGATTTCCAAAAAACCGT
>CAZHKB010000162.1:0-6491 GCA_964533405.1 uncultured Phycisphaeraceae bacterium
CTAGGCATTGGGCGCCGGCTCATTGCGTGCCGATGGTGAGGACGGTATCGGCGGGGAGTTCTTCGATCGCGGTGATGGACCAGGCCGGGATGCGGCGGGTGGTGCCCTGGACCTGGGTCCACGACACGCCGAAGGTGAACCGGACCTTGTCGCCCACGTCGACGCCGCTCATGGAGACCTCGGAGGCAAGGGAGGGGAAGGGCATGGTCATGGCGTGCATGCCGGCGGTTTGGCCCGCGCCGTTGACGAACTCCGGAATTTCCTCATGGTGGATCTGGAGTTCGGAGTTGGGGCGACTCGGGTGTTTGAGCGAGCGGATGATGCCGCGGACGGTGTAGGTTTGCTCGAAGGCGGGAGTGGGGGGGGCGACGCGGGTGGACTCGCGGCATGAGGCCGTCGCGAGCATGGCGAGGCAGACCAAGAGGAGTGTGAGGACGCGCATGGAGCAGGGTATGCGGGGAAACGAGGCTTTCACGAGGCCGGGTCGCGAGCGTCCGCACGAACCGTGCTGAAACGCGGGCGCTTCGGGATGCGCTTGCGGGGGCTCGCGCCGCCCGCCTCGCGGGGTCGCGCGGCGTCACACGCGAAAGCCGACCGGCTGTTCGAGCAGGCCGTACAGCTCGCGGAGGACGGTCATGCCCAGGAAGCCCAGTGCGGCCAAGGCACCCAGGATGAGGGCGGAGCCGGCGTGTCCCGCGCCGAGCATCCACCCGCAGCCGTAGAGGGGGAGCCAGAGGGAGCCGTAGCGCCAGATCTTCTCGCTGGCTCGGGGTCCCTGGCCGACAGTGCGAAGTTTGCGGAGCATGAAGGCGAGAAACCCGACGGCGAGCACGGCGGGCCATGTCGCCGCGTCGACATCGACCCATGAGGGCCAGAGAGAGCGGGTGCCGGGCGGCCCGCTGCGCCACCAGCCCGCGCCCAGAAGGACCGCAGACCAGAAGGCCCAGCCTGCGAGGGCGGCCCAGGCGGCCCGGGGAGTCAGACGCGGCACCTTGCGGGCGGCCACATGGGCCAGCCCCGCCACCAGCAGCGTGTGCGTCATCACGAGCCAGACGGGAAACAGGAACCGCATGTCGAAGTTGGGCACGAGCATCTGACCGGCGTAGATCAGGCCCAGCAGCACAAAGCCGACGGCGGGCACGAACTTGCCCGCGCCGTTGAACGCGAGAATCGCGGCGGCGACGACCACGCTGAGCACCACGCCCCGGGTTCCGAAGGGCGTGGCGCCCAGGACCGCGACGATGAGGGTCATGGCGACGATCCATGCGGCGGCCTCGAGGCCAAGCGTCCCGCTCGCAAGCGGTCGGTCGGGCTTGAACTGCCGGTCGCGCCGCACGTCGAGGATGTCGTTCAGGCACGCGCCGAAGGCGAAGAGCCCGACCGCCGAGGCGGTGGCGCCCAACAGAAGGATCCACAGCGGGGCGGCGGCCAGGTGGGCCGGGTTCTCGCCCGAGGCGATGCGTGACCACAGCACCACGAACCAGGTGTTGGAGACGGCGGCAAACGCCGCGGTGACGCGCGTGACTCGGAGGACCGGCGAGATTCGCGCGAGCACGCGACGCATGGGGAGGATGGTACGGAGGGGGTCGGTCCTGGAGCAGGGCAGCGGGGAGATCGCGGCTGGCGTCGTCAAAGACCCGCCCGGCCTCGGGCGCGTTCAGAATCGCCCCGTACGTCTTTGAGAGGGCGAACCCGAACCGGTCGGACTGGTCGAGACTGCGGGGGACTGTGCCGGGCCGGGGCGGTTGGATCAATAGTTGACACGATCGGGCTTCTCGGCTGTCACCGCCCGGCCACCTGTTTCAGCACCCCCAGCACGAACCTCCGCCTCGGGTCGGTCAGCATCTGGCCCACGCGAACGTCTTTGCTCGGCGGATGCGTCAACAGGATCGTGCGCGTGGTCGTTAAACTTCTCGCGGTACGAACCACGCGCACATCCTCCTCAATCGACCTGATCGCGGTGGCGGACATGACGCGGCCTCTGCCCACCATCGCCACCCCCGCAAACACCCGCAACTCATCACCCCGCATCGTGAACTCGACTCGCCCCGCAAGCAACATCGCGGCCAGGGAGACCATGAACCAGCCGCCCACCGCGAAGAGCAGCGAGACGAACAGCATGAACAGACCGCCGGCGAGCGACCCGAAGCCGGCCTGCCCCGTGGAGAAGCCCAGAGCGTTGAAGATCGTGACGAGCGAGCCGAAGAGGAACATGGCGTTGACTCCCATCCAGATCGTGGATATCAAGAGCATGAAGAGCCCGCCGCCGATGGAGCGTGTGTGGGCGCCGACGGTCATGGTGACGCCGTCGTCGCGGAACCACGCTCCGCGCGGCGGGTCGCCGAGGTCGCAGGTGTTGTGGGCGGGCGGGCGTGGCGGGGACGCGGCGGTTGAGTCGCTCACTGCGTCGGGTCCCCGGCGTGAGGCGGGACTGGCGGTGATGCCCGAGATCGCCAGATACGACGCGACCTTGCCGCACGATCGGCATGTGACGCGGTCGCTGCGAATGTCGATGTGCCTGCGAGGGACACGCCGACCGCAGGCTGGACAACGAATCGCCATGCCGCAAGTATCGGCATGTCGGGCTGCTGGGACTCACCGGGGTGTGCCGTCGGTGGGAGCCGATGGCCTTCCTGTCAGACACGCCCACGCGAAGGTGACCCGCCCGCTGCCGCGGGCGGCTCTCTGTCCTTTGACTCGTCATCGGGCTCGTGGTCGTGGTCGCGCTCATCGTGCTCCGTCGTGTCCGGAACGTTCAACAAGTGCGCCAGTGTGCCCCGCAGCCACCACCGACCCTCGTCATTCAGGCTTCCGCCGAACCGCACCGGCTTGGCACCGCGGTTTGCGAGGATGATCTCCTTGATCGTCGCCGGGGCGTTCTCGGCCTGGACGATGCGGGTTGACTCGTGCAGCGAGACGATGTCGCTGGCTCGCAGGCGGCGCGTGTGGCGAAGCGGGCCGATGCCGCGGGCCAGTTCGAGCGTGCCGTGCGACAACCGGATGCGCACGCTGCCGGCGATGAGCACCGCGGTGTAGAACGCCAAGAACGCCAGAAGCCCCAGACAAGGCAGATTGGCGGCGATGAGCAGCAGCGCGAACCCCGGTTCGGACGGTCGGCCTTGCTCGGCGGGCAGCAGCGAGAGCCCGCGGAGGATGTTGCCTCCGGTGGCCCACACGATCGTGCCGGCCAGGGCGAGAAGCAGCAGGCAGAGGAAGGCCATCGCGCAGGCCAGGCCGAGGCGCCGGGTGGAGGCGGAGAGTTCCTTCGTGATGCCGTCGTCGCGGTACCAGGCGCCTGGTGGGGGGTTGGCCGGGTACGGGGTGTCGCGTGGCGTGGTCGCGCCGTTGGCGACCTTCATGCGGGCGAGATCGGCGTCGTGGGCGGTACGGGGATGCGGCATGATGGAATCTGGGCATGCCCGGGCATGCCCGGGCATGTCCGGTCCGGTCGGGCCGGTCGGGCCCGCGCGCTCGTCGCGGGAGCGTGCTACCGCCTCCTCAGCAGGTTCGCCTGCAGGATCGCCAGAATCCACTTCCGCCGTGGCTCGGTCATGAACCCGCCGAATGCGACGTCCTCCGCAGCCTTGATGACGATCTTGGTAGGCGTCCGGCCATTGACCTTGGTCCCGCTGTCCGCCTGCTCGATAACCGCGGTGACGCGGGCCGGGTCGAACTGCCTGCGGATGATGAAGGGGAACAGACCCTTGGCGATCGTCCCCTGATCCGGGCGGACGCGAATCGTGATGCGGGCCAGCAGGGCGATGGCGGCCCCGTACAGGAACGCGGATGAGACAAGCGTCAGGATGATGCCCATGACCCAGTCGCCCAGGGCGGTGCTGGAGCGCATCATGGTCTCCATCTCGTGGCTCGTGCGCTCGAACTCGGAGGCGTCGTCGGGCAGGATAACCGGCTTGGGCGGGCCGTTGATCAGTTCGCCCACCAGGTCCGCCATCGTGAGCAGGGAGAACAGCCCCCAGAACGCGCCAAACGCGAGCAGGAACAGGCCGATGGGCTTGCACGCGACGCTGGTCTTGAGCCGGAGCGTCTGGCCGTCGTCGCGCCAGGTGACGCCCGGCGGCGGCGGGCCCCGGAGCGTCTCGGCGGCGTCGACGTGCGTCGCGTCGATCACGTCGTCGTGGACCAGCTCGCCCGCCTTGTGCATGGTGTCACAAGCCCGGCACACCGCCACGTCGGTGGCGATGTTGATGTCCTGGGTCGGAATGATCGCGGCGCACTTGGGGCAGGTGAGGGCCATGGAGCCTCCGTCGGTTGGTGCGGGTTCATTGTAGTGGAACGCGAGGTCCGCGAGCGGAAGGCAGGACCAACGCGGAGGGAGCGGAGGGAACCGGGGGCGTGGCGTGGTCGCGGCTCTGAGCGACCGCGCTCGAACGCCGAGGCGTGGGGGGCGCAAGCGTGGCCGCTCAAACCCGCGGCCATGCCACTCGGGGGAGTCTGCGGGTATGCTTGGCGGTATGGTGGAGACCGGCACGATCGAACCGACCCAGTTTGACGCCCGTACGCGCCTGTATATCTGGCTCACAGGCGCGTTCGTGACATGCCTGCTCGTGGCCGACATCACCGGGAGCAAGTTCTTCCACTTCGACGTGTTCACGGTCGGGCTGCCGGTCGTCGGCGACTACAACTTCGTGACCCACTCCGCCGGGATGCTCTCGTTCCCGATCACGTTCCTTCTGACCGACCTCATCAACGAGTACTACGGGCGACGCGGGGCCAGGCGGATCACCTACATCGGAGTGGCGTGCGCGGCCATGGCGTTCACGCTGATCTTCACCGCGCGGAAGCTGCCCGTCGCCGTGGGCTCGCCGATCCCGCAGGACACCTTTGACGCGGTGTTCGCGATGAGCAACCGCCTCTACATCGCGTCGCTCACCGCGTTTCTCGTCGGGCAGCTCATGGACATCTGGCTCTTCGGCGTGCTCAAGCGGCTCAGCAAGGGGCGGATGGTCTGGCTGCGCGCCACCGGCAGCACGCTCGTCTCGCAGGCCATGGACTCGTTCCTGGTCAGCGCGATCCTGCTCTACGGCACCGTGAGGGTTCCCGCGGCCGGGGACACTCCGGCCCAGGTCTGGAGCGTGGGGCAGATCCTCGAGGTCGCGTTCACCGGCTACCTTCTCAAGATCGTGCTCTCCGTGTGCCTCACGCCCGTGATCTATCTGGGGCGATGGCTCATCCGCACCAGGCTTGGCCTGTCGCCGGTCGCGGCGGAGAAAGCCTGACCGCCCAACGAACAGGGGCGGCCACGCGCCGCCCCCGCGAGATCGCCTTCCGTGGTCGGATTCATGACGTTCGGCTCGAGAGCCTGCGATTACGCCGCCTGCTCGCGAGGCTGGCCGGTCGGTGCGTCAAACAACCTCTTGATCTGCGAGATGCCCAAACAGTGGACGACGCGAGCCCCGGCCAGGTCCTCGGGCTTGAGCGTCCGGGCCGCTTTGACGTTCAGGAACACCAGGTCTGCCCCCTGCAAAGCCTGCCGGGCGTTCTTGACCATATTGGACCCATCCTCGATCGAGCCGCCAATCGCCAGATCGATCCCCCTGGACCTGAAAAGGTGCTCGATCCGGCGTACTTCCTTGAGGAGAAAACCGACGATCGCGACGCGATGCTCGTTTCCAGTGAAAGCAAAGTCGTTTACATGCATGTGCATCCGAGTGCTCCTTTCGGGACTGAATGAGGCGATGTTCAAGGCGATCTCCTGCAATCAAAGAAGGTCAAACGACAACGGCGCGATGATAGAGGACGCGCGACCTCGCGGCAAGCGACCTGCGTGCGCGGCGCACGACTGTCAATCAGGCTCAGAAAGCCAATCCGCCCGGGTTCCTCGCCCCGTGAGCCTGCGTCACGGCGACGCCGTTCCCGCCCCGCCCCCTGACGACTCAACGAACACATACACCCGATTCTCCCGGCTGTCGAACGCCAACTGCCGCACGAACACGTCCAGCGAGATCGACGTCGGCACGTCCGTCCCGATCCGCTGCGTCACGATCACCTGCGCGACCATGAACCGCGGGTCGGGTTGGCGGATTGTGATGAGCGCCTCGCGCCCGCCCAGGCGATCGCGCACCGCGTCCAGGCTCACCGTGTGCCCTGGAGTCGGCGCCTGGATGATGATCGCGTGGGTCGGCCCGGTGGAGTCGATCACGAGCGAGGGGCCGGCATACGCCGTCTCCCGCGTGGTCTGCGGCAGTGATGATCCGCACGCGGGGAGCAGCAGGCAAAGCGTGAGCAAAAACAACGCAAGTCGGCATGGCTTCATCGGGGCACTCCGTGGTCGATCGCATGGTACCCCCAGCATTCGACCGTGCTGAGAGCGATTTGGTTGGACCGGCCTTTGGGCCAAGTCAGGGCGATTTGACAACCCCTGTACGGGTCTGTATCTTGGGATAGTGTCCGTGTCCAGCCCAACACCCAGCAGCCAGCACTAAAAGACTGTTTCAGAACAGGGGTATCGGCCGATGAAAGGGGTGGTCTTC
>CAZHKB010000163.1:0-6456 GCA_964533405.1 uncultured Phycisphaeraceae bacterium
CGATTACGCCCCCCCGCCAAATGCGTACCAGCAGCCGGGCTACCAGCAACCGGGCTACCCGCAGCCCGTCTACGGCGCCGTTGGCACGCCATTCCCCATCGTCGGCGGCGTCAAGGTGCCCATCATGATCTCGGGCATTCTCAACGCCATCAACCTGCTCGCCAGCCCGTTCTGGCTCATGACCATCATCTTCGCCTGGGTGCCGCTGCTCAGCCTCATCCTCATGATCTTCGAGTTCAAGACCGTCTCGGCCCTCAACGGACGCACCCCGCCCTCGCACCACGCCGGCGCCGCCAAGGGCGTGGCCATCTGCGAGATCGTCTCGATCCTTTATGGCAACGTCGGCTCGTGCGTCTGCGGCATCATCGCCCTCTCCAACCTGGGCAAGTTGAGGCCGTAACGCCCGCGCGACCCAGTTCAACGCGCCACCAGCCGCGGCCTTGAGCGGCTGGTGGTTCTGTTTGCTCCCAACCAACCAGGCATCGCCCGACCAAGGCCGCGGGTGCCGGCCCGCCCGCCACATCACGCGCCCGCCGGTCCACCGGTCGGTGCCGGCGGGGGCGGGCCTCCTGCGCCCGCTGGCCCGCCCGGTGTGCCCCCGTTGCCCCCCCCGCGCCGACGACGCTTCCGCTTACGACGTTTCCGATCTCCGTCCGGCCCGCTCGCCGTGCCCGGCCCTCCGCCCGTCGGTCCATCTCCAAAGTCCGTCTCAATGTCGTCCATCCCAAAGTCCGCCTCCCCCGCCCCGGGCGAACCCTCGCGATTCTCAACTCGTCCACGCGACGGCGCCGCGGCCCCCGATCCCGCTTCCGGGCGGGGCTGGAGCCTCGAACTCTCCTCACGCGGCGGGCCTGACTCTCCCGCGGGTTCGGACGGACGGGCGTCGTCACGACGACGCTCGCGACCCTCACGCTTGGAACCAGTCTGCCCGCCCGCGCCATCCTCACCCGCGCCGCGAGCCTCACCCTGCTGGCGACCCTCGACCGCCTCACCACCGGGGCCGGCTTCCCGATCCTCGCCTGCTTCGGGAACTTCGCGTTGAATCGGCTCCTCGGGCCGCGGCTTCTCGTCTCTCCGCGGCGTCTCCTCGCGCCGGGGCCTGTCCTCACGTCGCGGCCCGCCCTCGCGGCGTCCCCGATCCATCGGCGGCCCAACCGCGGGCGCCGGCTGCACCGCGCTCACCGCCTCGGTCAGGTCCTCCACCGCCACGGCAATGTCCTGGTTCGCCACATCCAGCCGCACCAGCACCAGCTGCGTCAGGATCTGCGAATCGATCACCATCCCGTCGCCCTCGGGCGTGCCCACCCTCGACTTGTTCCGAGGCAGGCGCTTGCGCAAGTCCTCGTACGTCGAGTCCTCGTACCGCAGGCAGCACATCAGCCGCCCGCACCGACCGCTGATCTTCAGCGGGTCCAGCGTCGCCTTTTGCACCTTGGCCGAGCGCATCGACACCGGCTTGAGCACCTTCAGGAAGTTCTTGCAGCAGCAGTGCTGCCCGCACCGCTCGTAGTCGGCCGTCAGCCTCGCCTCATCCCGCGCCCCGACCTGCCGCATCTCGATCCGCGTCTTCCACACGCGTTGCAGCTCGGTCACCAGGTCGCGAAAGTCGATCCGGTCCTCGCAGTTGTAATACACCGCGACCTGCTCGCCGCCCAGGATCGGCTCGATCTCGACGATCTTGGCGGCGAACCCGAGCCGCTCGCCGATCGCCTTGGCTTGCAGACGCATCGGGTGCTTGGACTGCTCGATCCGCGTCTGCTCCTCCATGTCCTGGGGCGTCGCCACCCGCAGGGCCCGCCCGTGCTCAAAGAACGGGTAGTCCCG
This sequence comes from uncultured Phycisphaeraceae bacterium, assembly GCA_964533405.1. Lineage (GTDB taxonomy): Bacteria > Planctomycetota > Phycisphaerae > Phycisphaerales > UBA1924 > JACKHA01. The sequence goes on from CAZHKB010000163.1 coordinate 1,825, forward strand.
CCCGCCCGAGTTCTGGATGTACTCCAGCATCTCCTTGCGGCTCACGCTCTTCGAGCACCCGCTGTTGGGGCAGGTGCTGGTCAGCATCTCCCCGATCTCGACGCCCCGGTGCGTCCGCACCACGATCTTGGACCCGCACCCCGGCTTGAGGTCGCCCTGGTAAGGGAACTCGCCGACCATCTTCATGAACCCGAACCGCACGACCAGCGTCTTGGGCACCTTGAGCGCCGCGTACGTCTTCTTGTCGTCCTCGAGCTGCTTCAGCTCTTCCTCGAAGACGGGCAGCGGCAGGATGGTCATAAGGTTCCTCGTTCTACACGGAGCGCCATCGCGGCCCGTGGTGGTCATAAGTCCGCGGCCGACGACCGGCCGCGGAAACAAACCGCACCCGTGCGGACCATACGGTCGGCACGGGTCGCCAAGGTCGCCAGTCTGTCGCCGAGCGGGGTATCAGCGGGGCCAAACCCCAACGCCCATCGGCCCGGCGGCGACGGACGAGTCCTGGAACAAGGGTCGAAGCAAGCCACGAAACCTGAGTCCGTCGATCATAGGGGAGGCGAGAGGGGCAAGCGTCAGGTCCAGAGGCCAAGATCGAGGGGGGACGGGCTTTCCAGCCAATCTCGAATCGGTGGCGCATCGCCAACCACCAGATGTCCACTCCGTGCCACCGTCCGTGGCGATGACGCGACCGGCTGTTCCGCAACGCTCACCCGCTGCCGGCGGGGCTGGGAAGCCCCGCCCCCGCCGCGAGTCGGCAGTTCCAACACTTCAAGGCGTCCCGCGCGCCCGCGCCCGCGCATCGCCAAACAGCCGCCCCACGTCCTCCCGCTGGAATAACTGCACCGAAACCTGATTCACGACCTTGTACACGAACAGCTGCTCGGTCCGCCCATCGAGCACCACCAGCACATCCTCATTCCCGCCGTCGCACGTCAGGGCCGTGTAGTCCCCCGACTGCGACACCTCGGCGGCCTTGGCCTCGGGCAGCCCCCGCCCGGCCACGGTCAGGATGAGCATGACAAGCGACAGCGCGCTGAGCGTCAGCGCGAGGTTGCCGGCGTTGGTCCGTCCGGCGCGGCGTGTGATCTGGTTCAGCATCGTGAGTCCTTCGAGAAGTCGGTTGGAAACTGGTCGATCCAGGCCCTCCCTCACGGTCGGGCTCCCTTGACGATCGAACGGCGGGGAGAGGGACGGGCCTTCCAGCCCATCCCGACTCGGCACAGGCGAGTCGCCTCACCGCCCGGGTTGCGACGTCGCGTCGGAGTTAAGGTTGCGATACCCCACCCCCTCCAGCGTGTTGCGCCCGTCGTTCCAACGCAGGACGATCATCTCTTGGTTGGCCGAGTCGACCACATAGATGGCGTCCGAGTTTCCGCCGGAGATCTCGCCGTTCACCATCGTGTACGCGCCGCGGGCCCGCCCCGGCTGGCGGCTGGCCGAGGCGGTCGGCACCAGCGTCGCCAGCCCAAGGCCCAGCACCAGCGCGACGTTGACCGCGACAAGGCTCTTCGACAGGCCACGACGAGCGGGGGTGACCCCCGGTGACGAATGGTCTTGGGACATGATGCGCTCCTGCGGAAGTGGAAACCGCCCGCCCAGACGCCCCGGCGGGGGCCACGAGCGATCAGAGGGTATCGCACTCCGGCCCGGGCTGCCCGGCGTGAGGCCTCACCGGGTGACCCAGCGCCGTGCCGTCAGGCGTGGCTCGGCACGCCTGATGCGATCCGCCCGGCGCGCCACGCAGCACCAGCCGCTCAAGGGCCGCGACTGGTGGCACGATCAACGCGATCGTTCTCCATATCGACGCCGCCTCAGTCCTGGTGCCCGCGCTTGCTCGGGATCAGGTTTCCACCGATCACCAGCCCGCCGACCACCACCGCCATCAGATACGTCAAGAGCGGCGGCTTGTCCGTCGACGTCGGATTGGGGGGGCGAACGGTCTGGGCCGACGCCACGCTCGCCAAGGCAAGCATCGCGGACAGCACAACCACGCGATTCAGGGTGCGGCTCATCTTCACGCCCACATGGTAGAGATTCCCCCGCCCCGGCTCAAGCCCTTCCCCAACGCGGTGAACGCAGTATTGAGGGGGCGGGGCGTTCCAGCCCCGCCCGAAGGCGCGGGGGCGTCTGGAGTGAGCAGGACCGGGGCCGGGCACTCTTGCACCGAGTTGAGGTGCCGGGATCCGACGAGGCGTCGCCAACTCGGGACGGGCTGGAACGCCCGTCCCCCTCGATCCTGAGACACCCCCCACCCTGCCCCCCGTTTTGCAGGGCCACGACGGGGGGAGGGGGGCGTCCGGTATGATCCCCGCATGACCCCCTCCCCGGAGCAGGCTCCGGCCGCGCCCGCCCTCTCCATCCTCGCCCTGGACGACGACCCGGACTTCCGCGAGTACATCCGCGAGCTCCTGGCTGGCGACGGGCACGATGTCCGCACCGCCCACAACGGTCGGGCCTGCTTCGCCGCCTGCGAGGAGCGCCTGCCCGACGTTCTGCTGCTGGACATGAAGATGGGTCCGGAGTCCGGGGCCGAGGTGCTCGCCCAGATCCGCCAGCGGTGGCCCAAACTCTGTGTGATCGTTGTCACCGGCTACCCCTCGCTCGAGGACATGCGCAAGACGTTCAAGCAGGACGTCTACGACTACCTCGCCAAGCCGTTCTCGATCGAGGAACTCCGTCGGTGCCTGACCACCGCGGCCGCGTCGCTGGGCCTGGGCCAGCGCCCGCAGGACCGCCTCCGCCACGCGCTGGGCCTGCACATCCGCCTCGCGCGAACCGAGCGCGCCTGGACCCTCAAGGACCTGTCCGAAGCCTCGGGCGTCTCGATTAGCCAGTTGTCCAGTGTCGAGCGGGGCGCGCACCTGCCCAGCATGGAAAGCCTGCTGGCGATCGCGACGGCGCTTGGGGCCAAGCCCTCGGCGTGGCTGGAGGCGGCGGGGTTCTGAGCCGGACGGTCCGGGGCAACATCGGGATTGATTGGGAGTTCGCCCTGAGCCCCATTGTGTCTCCGAGCGTCGCCACACAGGCCGCTCGCGTGTCACAAGGGGGAAGAATGACCCCAGCCATCGACAACCTGACCTTCGAGTTCGACAACGCCGCGCCCTCCCGCCAGCCAGACCTCACCACCCGCGCGATTCCCGGCCAGCCTGGCTACGGCATTCGCAACGGCACGCTCAACAACGACGACTTCTTCTTCGACCTGGTGATTTTCGGCGCGGGCTGCTGACGCAGGCCGGCTCTCCAAGCCGGACTCCCTCCCCCCTCGACCAGCACTCCGACCTGCTGAACCAACACATAAACATGGGCGCGGGACGCACGTCCCGCGCCCATGTTCATTCAACCGTACTGACCCACCGAGTGCGCCCTACCCACGACGCTCGATCGCTTCGTCGGTTCGGCACTCCATCACTCCATCACTCCCCCCGCCCAACCACCCTGAAGTTGAACACCTCCTCATCGGGATCATTCGACAGGACCTCGATGTTGGCCGCGTGCTTGCTCGCGGCACCCGGCGCGAACCGCACCGTGAACGTCGTCGAAGCGCCCGGCGCCAGGCTCCCCGCCGGCATCGACACGATCGTGAACGCACCGCTGCCCGCGCCCGTCACCCGGACCATCGGCGTGGTCAGCACCAGCGTCTGCTGCCCATCATTCCGCAGCGTGAACGTTCGCTCCTGAGTCCCGCCCACCTCCAGCGTGCGGAACCGCGTGCCGTCGCCCCCGCCCGCCGAGAGATCGTCATCGCGGATCAGGCTCCCGCCGCGCCCGATCACCGTCGCGTCGGGAGCGTTGCGCGGCACCGCCCCGATGCCCTTGAGTTTGAACTCGTACGCGTTGGTCGTGTCGCGCGAGGTGTCGATCACCAGCCTGGCGTTCCGCACCCCTCCCTTACTCGGATCGAACCGCACCACCACCATCGTCGATTCGCCGGGCGCCAGCGTCGTGCCCGGCGCCACCGCGATCACGAAGTCCCGCCGGTTCCTGCCCTCGATCTCCACCCGCTCGATCTCCATCGAGGTCGACCCGAAGTTGTGGATCTCGAACTCGCTCTCGCGGACCCGCCCATCCACGCGCAGCAGCCCATACGCCGTCGAGTCGTCGCGCCGCGGCGAGACGTCATCGTCCTCGATGTGCCGTCCCGAGCCGAAGATCGAGTACAACCGCCCGCCGCTCCCGCCGCCGCCGCTCCCCACCGTCACCACCGGCTCGGCCGAGAACGCGATGTTGTTGCCCTCATCGCTCTCGGTCACCTCGCCCGAGGAATCGATCCGAACCGCGACGTAGTACGAGCCACTCGCCGTGCCCGCTGGGATGACGAATGACTCGTCCTCTTCCGACGACTGCCCGGCCTCGAAGTCCTCGATCTCGCGCTCGATCCCCAGAACGATGTCGTCCGCATTGCCCCAGACATTGTCCAGCGACAACCGCACCTCTTGGTCGAACCCGCCGTTGAACGATCCACCGGCGTTGACGATCACCCAGCCGACCTCGGCGTCCTCGCCCACGGGGCGAGGGGTCGGGTTGGCGACCACGCCGCGGAGCGTCAGGTCCACCCCGCCGCCGCCGCCGCCGCCGCCACCACCCAGCGTGACCGTTCCCACCGACCACGCGATGTTGTCGCTCTCGTTCGTC
>CAZHKB010000164.1:0-3182 GCA_964533405.1 uncultured Phycisphaeraceae bacterium
GATTCGGATCGACAGGCCCGCGCCATGTTGACGCGGGAGGACGTGCGGAGGGAGCTGGTGTCGTGGTGGGGCGATCGCGTGCTGACACCGGAAGGGGGCGTCGATCGGGGGAGGGTAGCGGCCATCGTGTTTGCGGATTCGGAGCAGCGGCGGCGGCTTGAGGGGCTGATCCATCCGATGCTGAGGGCCGGGCGCGAGGAGCTGAAGCGTGAGGCGTGGGAGAACGGGATCGGTGTGGTGGTGATCGATGCGCCGCTGCTGTTCGAGGCGGGGATCCAAGGCGAGTGCGATGAGGTGTGGTTTGTGGATACGCCGCGGGAGGTGCGGCTGGGGCGGGTGCTGGCGTCGCGCGGGTGGGATGAGGGGGAGCTGGCGCGGCGCGAGGCGGCCCAGATGGCTGTGGAGGAGAAGCGGCGGCGGGCGACGCGGGTGATCCCCAATGATGGGGATGAGGCGGATCTGCGGCATCATGCGCGGGAGGCGCTGGAGGGGGCGCGAGGGGCGTGACGCTCGGCGGGCTTGGTTCGTGCCGGGCGAGTCCCACGCCATTGCACGTTGGCACCCGGTAGCCCGCAAAGCCGGGCGACTCGGTGGCACACATCCACCGCCTCACCCCTCTTTCGGCCCGCCCGCGCCGCGGATCGGTTCGCCGAAGGTCATCGTCACCTGCGTGCCGAAGATGGGGTAGTCGATGCGGGTGCGGTAGCCGCGGAAGGCCGAGGCGTCCCAACTCAGCGTCGCGAAGGTGTGAGCGAGCAGGTCGGTGTAGCGGGCGGCGTCTCGCGAGCGCCAGCGGGCGGGGCCGAGCGTGCCGGCTTGGCCCATGTCGTCGATGGATTCCTGCATGTCGAGCACATCCACATCGCGTGATGGGTTGTTGGGGCTGGCGACGCCCTCGAAGGCGGTCTCGTAGAGGCGGAGCGAGGGTGTGATGCCGGGGTAGACGCCGCGATGCACGATGGCGTCGAACTGCAGGACCTTGGCGGGCGTGCTGACCTCGGCGAAGAACCAGGGGACGCGGCCCGAGCCGGGGACCGGGCGGCGCTCCATCTCGGCGGGGTTGGATTCACCCAATACAAGATCGACTGCGCTGCTTGCGCCGTAGCGGTCGTCGGCGAGGGTGTAATGAACGACGTCGCCTGTGCGCACCGCGGCCACCGCGGGGCGGGGGGTCGAGCAGAACGCGGCGACCAGCGGCGTCGCGCCGTCCTCGATCGGATGGCCGTCGAGCCCGCGGGGCTGGCGGGCGACCTGCTCTTGAGCCACGCGTCGCGTGGCGACGCGGACCAGCGCGCCGGGGCGGAGGCGGTGCAGGCCGTGCAGGGCGGTGAGCCACACGACGTCGAGGTGCGCGCCGTCGGCGGAAGGATGGAGGATGACGGTGCCGAGCAGGAGGCGTGTCTCCACGCCCTTGAGCTGGCTGGTGGCGCGGAAGGCGGACTGCTTGCGGCGGAGCTCGAACTCCGAGCGGGCCTCGGGCACCCAGGCCGAGAGCAGCGTGTCGAGCGACCCGCGGCCACCGGCCTGCCGGCTGAGCAGCGACTCGAAGCGGTCGATGGCGGCGCCGGCACGGCGGATGCGATCGGCGTCGACGCCCTGGCGGGCGAATGCGCGGAGGGCGCGGCGGAGAGGGGCCGGGCCGGGCATCGCGTGGAGGGCGGAGAGCGGATCGCGGGCCTGGGCGGCCCGGAGGATGCGGCTGGCCAGGACCTTGTCGATGCCGGTACGGCGGGCCAGGAGGATCGGGCCGGTGGCAGCGTCGGGCATGGCGGCCAGGACTTCGGAGAAGGTGGAGGCCAGACCCTCCCCGATCTGGGTGAGGGATTCGCCGACCTGACCCCCGGAATCGGGGATTGACGGGCCGCCGACCACGACGGTGGGCGGGGGAACGTCCGAGGTGGTCAGGTCATCCGGCATTCAGGCTCCAAAGCGAGTAAAAACAGATGATTGCGCGGCGTGCGAGCCGGTCACAGTCGCATCAACACGGGGCGTTGGACCGGGCTCATGATAGGGGGCTTCGGGTGGGGATTCCGGCTCGATCTCGCGATTCTGGGAAGTTTCCCGGAAACTCACCTTGAAACTGGGAACCGGGTCGAGTACGCTTCGAACAAATGGGGGCGAAGAACGTGCACGCTCGGCGTGGTGTCAACGTGATGCCGATCGCCCGCGTGTGCGCCCCGGTGTGAAGCGATGCAAACAGGAGGTCTCGCGATGCGTAACAAGGCTGTGATCGTCGGCGGCGTGCGGCGGGTGGGGATCGCGGCGGGGGCCGCGCTCGCGCTGGCCTGCGTGCCCGCGATGGCGGACCAGACGGTGACGTTCAGCAACGGGGCGCACGGGTGGACGGTCAATGGCATCGCGACGATCAACCCGGTGGGCGGGAACCCCGGTGCTTACATGGACCACTACCAGCCTGACACGTTCGGCATCCAGATCCGCAACGACACGAACCCCGAGTTCATCGGCGATTACGGGGCCAAGGGCCCGGTGAGCCTGAGCGTGGACGTGAAGGTGGACGTGCTGGCGTTCTCTGGTTCGCCGGTGTCGCGCGATTTGGTGATCGAGCTGGTCGATTATGACAACCCGCCGACGTTCTATCCGTACGTCTCGGTGTGGGCTCATGTTGGGACGTTGCAGTCGTTCCAGGTGTGGACCAACTACTCGATCGACATCGAGAACCCCACCTCGGCGACGCTGCCGGCGGGCTGGGGCGGCACGGGGGATGAGGACCCGGTGACGTTCGAGCCGCGGCTTCCGCCCAACCGCACGTTTGCGAGCGTGCTGGCGGGCGTGGACGAGATTCGGTTCACGACGTTCGTGCCGGGCTGGTCCTTCGGCGGCACGGAGTTCGGGCTGGGCGTGGACAACGTCTCGATCGTGTCGCTGGGCTCGGGCTGCCAGCCCGACCTGACGACCGGCGCGGTGCCGGGGCAGCCGGGGTACGGCGTGCCGAACGGGACGCTGAACAACGACGACTTCTTCTATTACCTGTCGCAGTTCGCGGCGGGGAACCTGGTGGTTGCGGACCTGACGACGGGTGCGGTGGCGGGCCAGCCGGGGTACGGCGTGCCGAACGGCGTGATCAACAACGATGACTTTTTCTTCTACCTGAGCCTGTTCGCCGCGGGTTGCTGAGAGGAAGCGACAAAGAGACGAAGAGACGAAGAGACGAAGAGACGAAG
>CAZHKB010000164.1:3282-6430 GCA_964533405.1 uncultured Phycisphaeraceae bacterium
AAGAGACGAAGAGACGAAGAGACGAAGAGACGAAGTGATGAAGTGATGAAGTGATGAAGTGATGAAGAGTGGACGGGTCAGCCGAGTGGCTGGCCCGTCTTGGTTTGGGGAGGGGCTCAGTGCGGGACCATATCGAGCGCACGCAGCACCATGCCGTGCAGATCGGTGTTGAGCAGGTAGGGCGGCATGTCCTGGCTGCCGGGTCCGAAGGCGGTGCATTCGACGTGGTCGGAGGTGTGGTTGGGGCTGAGGAACGCGACGCCGTAGTGGTTGGCGAGCAGGGAGCCCAGAAGGCTGGTGGAGTTGTTCTGGGGGGCGAAGGGGTCGATGGGGGTGCCATTGAGGGCCATTGTTAGAATCTGCTTCTCGCGGGCGCCGAACTCGATGCCGCGGTGCTGGGCGACCTGCAGGCAGAGGCGGTCGAGCATGTCCGGGCCGCCGCCCTCCTCACGGGCGGCGGCGAGCATGGTCTCGAAGGCGGTGCGGCCGGCCATGAGTCGGTCCAGGCCCCGCTCGCCATCGCGCCCATAGACGGTGATGCCGGGGTTGGCGTTGCCGTGGTCGGTTGTCACAATCACGAGCGTGTCGTCGCGGTCGGCGCTCCAGTCGGCGAGGAGCTGGATGGTGCGGTCGAACTCGAGCTGCTCGGCGAGCATGGCGGCGGCGTCATTGTCGTGGGCGGCGTGGTCGACACGCCCGCCCTCGATCTGGAGCACGAAACCGGCGTCGGAAGTTTGCAGGCGGTCGAGGGCGGCCCTGGTCATATCTTCCAGCGTCGGCTGGTTCTCTGGGCGCTCGACGACGTAGCCGACGTGGCTCTCCGCGAAGAGGCCGAGCAACGGTCGGGCCAGGCCTGGCGGGGCGGCGGCGAGTGCATGGCGGTCTTTGACCAGGTGCGCGTCGCGGAGTTCAAGCGTGGTCTGGGGGAAGAACTTGAGCCCGCCGCCCAGCACGATGTCCACGCCGCGCTGCTGGATCTGCTCGGCGATCTCGCGTTCCATGCCGCGGTCGGGGACGTTGGCGATGAAGCCGGCGGGCGTGGCGTGGGTGACGGTGGTGGTGGTGACCAGCGCGGTGGCTTTGCCGTGGGCCTTGGCGGTGACGAGGAAGGGCTCGGGCTCGCGGTTGTCGGGGGTGAAGTTGACCGCGCCGTTGTTGGTCCGCTCGCCGATGCCCCAGGCGCTGGCGGCGGCCGCGGAGTCGGTGACGATGGAATCGGCCGAAGCGGTGTCCTGCAGGGCGCGCCGGACGCCGGGGCGATCCCAGAGCCGCATCCAGGCGCAGCGCTGCCCGGTGGTCTTTCGGATGGCCAGGTCGGCAAGGGTGAGCGTGCCGTGGCTCATGCCGTCGGCGACCATGAAGATGAGGTTGTGGGCGTGGTTTGGATGGGCGGAGGTGTGGCGGGTTCGGATGCGGGCGCTGCGCGTGGGGCGGGCGAGGGCGGCCGGGGCGAGGGTGGCGCCCGCAAGGGCGGCGGCGCCGCGAGCGGTCGAGCACGTGCCGGATGACTGCGGCGTGAATCCAGCCCGGGGCCACCGGACGGTGGCCCGATCGCTCGCGCGGACGGCTCGGTTGCCGCGGGGCGGACGCCGACACCCCCGCATCGCCGCTAAACTGCCCCCATGCCAGTGACCTTCCACCAGAAGACGCTTCCCAATGGCCTGACCGTGCTCGCCGAGGTCGATCCCGACGCGTTCAGCGCGGCCGCCGGGTTCTTTGTCAAGACCGGGGCCCGCGATGAGGCGACGCCCGTGATGGGCGTGTCGCACTTTCTTGAGCACATGATGTTCAAGGGCACGCCGGAACTCTCGGCCGACGACATCAACCGGGCGTTCGACCAGATGGGCGCGAGCAACAACGCGTACACGAGCGGGGAGATGACCTGCTTCTACGCCAAGGTGCTGCCCGAGCACGCGCTCACGAGCGTCGGGCTGCTGGGCAAGATGATGCGCCCCGCGCTGCGGCAAGGGGACTTCGACGGCGAGAAGAAGGTGATCCTGGAAGAGATCGCGATGTACAAGGACGATCCGTTCTGGGTGCTGTACGAGCGCGTGAGCGAGGAGCACTACGCGGGGCATCCGCTGGGGCACCGCGTGCTGGGGACGGTCCAGAGCATCACGAACCTGACGCGGGACCAGATGCGGGCGTATTTCGAGCAGCGGTACTCGGCGGACAACACCTGCGTGGCGATGGCCGGCAATCTGGACTTCGCCGCGGCGTGCGACGCGGTGGAGGCGGTGTGCGGGTCGTGGAAGCCAACGCGCGTGGGTCGCGATGCCGCGAGGCCGCGGATCACGCACAAGCGGTTCGAGGAGCGTGATGACAAGGTGAGTCGTGGGTATGTGCTGGGGTTGGCCGAGGCGCCGGGGATCGGTGACGACCAGAAGTACGCGGCCGCGCTGGCGGCCCAGGTTCTGGGCGGGGTCGACAACAGCCGGTTGCACTGGTCGCTGCTGGAGACGGGGCTGGCGGAAGAGGCGCAGGCATCGTTCGACCCGCACGACGGCGTGGGTCAGTACTTCGTGTTCGCGGGGGGCGACCCGGAGCGGATGGACGAGGTGTGGGCGGTGGTGGAGCGCGAGATCGCGGGATTGGCCGATTCGCTGACCGACGACGACCTGGCGAAGATCAGGTCGAAGATGGCCACCGGTGTGACGGTCGCGAGCGAGCGGCCGGGCGATCGGATGCAGCGACTCGGGCGGCAGTGGACGTATCTGAAGCAGCACCGCACGCTCGAAGAGGAGCTGGCCAAGATCAACGCGGTGACGAGGCGGGATGTGCGGGAAGTGCTGGCGGCGTTCCCGATGTTGCGGATGACGGTGGGCAGGTTGATGCCCAAGGGGTGAAGCGCGGACGCTCGACCTGAGGCTCCGCGAAGCTCCGGGTGAAGGGGCACCGGGGCCTTGGATGCGCGCCGTGCCCATGCACCCGGACCTTTCGGCGCTGAGCCTTCCCAGGTCCGGCTCAGGTCCGGCGTCCGGGTGCGCCAGCCGTGCGAGGTTTGGCCTGCGGCGCGTGCCACCACCGCACGGTGATGATAACCCGCAGTTTCGGAATCGATTCGCGGCCTTGGCGGTTACACTCTCGTGGCTGCCCAAACCGCCGCGCTGGTTTCATCGAACCGGTAGAAGGTGGATCGGGGCGGGTG